>JBILMC010000137.1:0-4096 GCA_044375755.1 Chitinophagaceae bacterium | reverse complement strand
CATTTTTTTAACCACTTCAATTGTTCTATCAATCATGTCAGAGCTGATATCAAGGTGGGTGACCAGTCGCACGCGATTTGGGGCAATGGCATACGCAAGTATATTTTTCTCTTTTAATTGTGCAACCAGTTCTCGAGCGGGTAACTGCTCTTTCAATTCAAAAATTACAATATTAGTTTCCACAGGTAGTACCATTTTTACAAATGGTTTTTCTTGAAAGGCCAAAGCCAATGCACCTGCATGTTCATGGTCAATTTTTAGCCGTTTAATATGATGATCCAATGCGTAGACTCCTGCAGCAGCCAAAAATCCAGCTTGTCGCATCCCACCACCAAATACTTTTCTAATTCTGCGTGCCTTTTTGATAAAATCTTTGTCGCCAATTAATACACTCCCAACAGGGCAGCCAAGGCTTTTACTCAAGCAAACAGAAATACTATCAAAGGTTTGTCCATATTGAAGCGGCGATTCATTCTTTGCAATCATCGCGTTCCAAACACGAGCTCCATCCAAATGAAGTGCTAACTTATGCTGAGTGCAAGTTTTTCGGATCGCTTCGATTGAGGAAAAATCATAACAACTGCCCCCGCCGCGATTACTGGTGTTCTCTAAAGAAACTAATCTACTAACGGGTCTATGAACATCGTCTGGTTGAATGGCTTGTTCAATTTGGCTCGCCGTAATTCTCCCCGTATTTCCTTGTAATAATTTTACTGAGCAAAGTGAATTAAAAGCAATTCCCCCTCCTTCGTATTGATAAATGTGTGAATTCTCCTCACAAATAATTTCATCGCCAGGTTGCGTATGACATTTAATTGCTATCTGGTTAGTCATGGTTCCAGATGGACAGAAAAGGCCGGCCTGCATTCCAAAAAGGGTAGCTGTTTTTTCCTCTAATAAATTGATAGAGGGGTCTTCGCCAAAAACATCATCGCCTACCGGTGCGGCAAACATCGCTTCTCGCATGCCTGTAGTCGGTTTGGTAACCGTATCGGACCGAAAGTCAATTACAACATTATTCATGTCTGCAATTTAGCAATAGCCGGGTTATCTTTGTTGACAAAATAAATCCTATGCCTTCCTTTGATATTGTTAGTAAAGTAGATGTTCAAGCATTAGATAACGCGGTGAATGTAACAAACCGGGAACTCGCCAATCGGTTTGATTTTAGGGGTTCTCACTTGCTGATAGAGTTGGATAAAAAAACCTATCAGCTTAAGTTGGAAACTGAAGATGACATGAAGATGGGCCAGTTACTCGATGTACTGGTAAATAGGGCACATAAACAGGGGATTGCTCCAGAAGCTTTTGATATGTCCAAAGAGGGATCCCAAAGCGGTAAAATCTGGCGCAAAGAAGTTAAAGTACGAAACGGCCTGGCCCAGGAGGAGGCTAAGAAAATTGTCAAACTCATTAAAGACGGGGGATTGAAAGTACAGGCTTCCATCCATGAAGATCTTGTAAGAGTAACTGGTAAGAAAATTGACGATCTACAAGCAGTTATTCAACAGTGCAGAGGTGCCAATATTGGTGTTCCTTTGCAATATGTAAATATGAGGGATTGATTTGGTTAATCAGTAGGCCTAGCCTACCTTTGCTTCCCAATTATTATTTCATCTTACGGCAAAATCCGTAAGACCTTAAAAATCATATAGTTATGAAACAAGGAATCCACCCAGAAAGCTATCGATTGGTAGTTTTCAAAGACATGAGTAACGGTCACACCTTTTTAAGCCGTTCAACTGCTTCATCTAAAGAAACTGTAAAGTGGGAAGATGGCAATGAGTATCCACTTATTAAATTAGAGATTTCCAACATGTCACACCCATTTTTTACAGGTAAAAACATGTTGGTAGATACTGCTGGTCGTATTGACAAGTTTAAAAAGAAATACGCCAAGAAGTAATTACAGAAATTATCTTAACTCGACGCCTCGCACTTGCGGGGCGTTTTTCTTAGTTCCTCCATCGATTCTGGTTAATTTTACTGTCTACTATGCGATCCGTCATCTTCACTGAGGAATTCTGTCAGCCAGAGCATTTATTTCCTTTGTCATTAACAAGACAAATACAAGATTGCAGGGTAGGGATCTTGACCATTCGTGAAAAATGGGAGCGTTCATTAGGTCTATCCTCTTTTGATAAAAAAGAGGATAATTATAAGGATCATGAAAAAAGTGTCCAACTAGCACAGATCAAAGCGAGTGATAATTGGTATTTGATTCACAGTAATCTACTTCCTACCAACTCACTGGTGACTGCCATTCTAAAAATGAAGGAGGGAGAATGTCTTGTAACCCCTACAAATGCGCCACTAGCTTATTATATAACTGCTCGACAAGTAGATAAGAAAAAGGCGATAAAAATAACCAACACTATTACATACGCGGATAAAATTTATCAAGTTCAGAATCCATGGGACCTACTAGCCTTAAATGATTGGAGTATTCGTGAAGATTTTAAATTGTTAACCAAGGGTAGAAAATCGGCAATGATACCCAAGGGCAACAATGTATCTGGAGTAAAGAATGTTTTTATTGAAAAAGGAGCGTCCCTACAATATGCCTCTATTAATGCTACGGAAGGACCAGTTTATATTGCTAGAGGCGCGGCTATTTTGGAAGGGGCCTGTATTAGAGGACCAATCGGAATATGTGAAGGGGCCACTGTCAAAATGGGAGCTAAAATTTATGGAGCAACTACTATTGGCCCTTCTTGCGTGGTAGGCGGAGAAATTAAGAACAGTATTTTATTTGGATATAGTAATAAAGCACATGATGGATACCTTGGCGACTCAGTAATAGGCGAGTGGTGCAACCTAGGTGCTGGCACCTCTAATTCTAATGTTAAAAATAATGCAGGCCCAGTACGTGTTTATACTCCAACAGGCGAATTGGAAATTGGATTGAAGTGCGGAGTAGTAATGGGAGACTATGTGCGTACTAGCATTAATAGCTCAATCAATACGGGTTCTGTAATTGGTCCATCTTCTGTTATTTTTGGAGCTGCATTGACACCTCGATATATTCCTCCATTTTCATGGGGAGAAGAGGGCATTACCCGCTATAAGTTGGAAAAAGTTGTCAGGGATATTGAACAGTGGAAAGCCTTGAAAGGAATGCAACTTACAGCTGATCAAATTAAAGTGTTGAAATTTTTATACAAGAATCATTAAGTTCGAACTATGAGAAAAAAAATTGCAGCGGCAAACTGGAAAATGAATCTTACTTGGCAAGAGGGTGCCTCACTAGTAGAAAGATTAGTAAAAGATTGTTCCCCCTTATCTTCAAATCAACAGGTTATTCTAGCTGTTCCGTTCCCGTATTTAAATAAAGCACAGGAAATAGTTCAAGGCAGAAGTGATTTCTCTATTGCGGCCCAGAATTGTCATCATAAAGCGGCAGGTGCTTATACTGGTGAGGTGTCAGCATCAATGTTGCAATCAATAGGAATACAATATTGCATAATTGGGCATAGTGAAAGAAGAGAATACCAATCAGAGACAAATAGCCAACTTTCAGAGAAATTATCGCTTTGCTTTGCGCATGAAATCACTCCGATTTTTTGTTGTGGAGAATCATTGCCTACACGGGAAAGCGGCGAACAGAATTCCTTTGTTCAGACACAGTTGCAAGAGTCGCTTTTCAAATTGACACCGGAACAAATTGCAAAAACAATTATTGCTTATGAGCCTATATGGGCAATCGGTACTGGTAAAACAGCTACCACTGAGCAGGCCCAAGAGATTCATCATTTTATTCGTAAGCAATTGGCCGCTACTTATGGAGATCAATTAGCAACACAAGTGTCTATCTTATATGGCGGGAGTGTAAAAGCTTCCAATGCAGCTGAGCTATTCTCCTGTTTGGATGTGGATGGTGGACTAGTAGGTGGTGCTTCGTTGCAAGCAACTGAATTTTCTCAGATAGTAGCAGCGCTCCCTTAACCTTACTTTAGTACTTCAGAAATGGTAGTTCCTATATTTCCGCTTGGCATCTGAATTTTAAGCAAAGACGACAATGTGGGGGCAATGTCTGACATGGTAGTTTCCCGATAGGTTTTCCCATTCTTGATACCCCATCCGTACCAGAGCAATG
>JBILMC010000136.1:0-4112 GCA_044375755.1 Chitinophagaceae bacterium | reverse complement strand
GCTCCAACGCCATCAAGCGGCATATTTTTCACTGGATGACTTATACTTTGCCGGCAAAACGCTACGTGAAACCGGAGATCAATTTTATAAGCAAGGAGGACGCGTGCTGGCACTTGACGAGGTTCATAAATACCCCAACTGGGCAGCAGAGGTAAAAAACTTGCATGATTTCTACCCAGACCTTCAAATTTTTTTTACCGGCTCTTCAATAATCGACATAGCAAAAGAAGAAGGAGACCTCAGTCGCAGGGCTCTTCTATATGAACTGGCTGGATTGTCCTTTAGGGAGTACTTGGCGATGAAAAAAATTGCATCATTGCCTGTCTTGAGTCTGGAGCAATTACTCGAAGACCCGGAGTCAGTGAGAATTTTTTTAACCCAGGGCCTAAAACCACTGGAACATTTCAATGACTATCTGCGCTTTGGGTATTATCCTTTTGGAGTAGAAGACCCGACGTCCCTCTACCAACGTATCAATCAGGTAGTCCGGACTATCGTGGAAATCGATATGGCTGAATTACCCAGCTTTGACATACGGAATGCCCGAAAAATGCTGCAACTCATTGAAGTGATAGCCGGGCAAGTACCCTTCAAGCCCAATATCAAGGAACTGGCAGAAAAAACACAGATCCACCGAAATTCAATCAATTCCTACCTGCATTACCTGGAACAGGCTAAAATTATTTCACTACTATACCCATCCGGAAGCAGTACAGCAACACTTCAAAAGCCGGAGAAAATTTTTCTACAGAACACCACCCTACTTTTTGCACTCGCTAAAGAGCGATTTGAACTAGGTAGCGTTCGCGAAACCTTTTTTCAATCTATGCTAAGCGTAAATCATATGCTAACCGCACCAAAAAAGGGAGACTTTTTAGTAGATAATAAATTCACCCTTGAGATAGGTGGTAGCACAAAAAAAAGAGGTCAAATAAAATCAATCTCGAATGCCTGGGTAGTAAAAGATGGAATTGAAATTGGCACTAAAGGGGTGTTGCCTATCTGGGAGTTGGGGTTAATTTATTAATCCCGCGACTTAAAATTCATTATCAAATCTGGGATTTACAAAATTGTTGAGCTTAGAGCCAAACCGATAAGTTAATCCAAAACCAGTATAATAATTAAAGTCTGAAGCAAGTTGTCGCTGTCGTGCCAAAACTTCTTGTGGAGTGGCATTTCCTTTTGGAAGAAAAACTTGATCCCGTGTCACTCCTCCAAAAGCGTAGACGTTAAAAAACAGTCCGCCAGAGATACGTATACTTGCATCCCCATCTAGCCCGAGATTATAATATCTTCTATTATTTAAAAATTGTTCACCGTAAACTCCTATTGACAAAGTACCCCATTTCTGGTTTTTATTCATTCTTACATTAACACCCTGTGTCAAAAATCGCTCTTGCAACTTTCCGTAAATGGTAGTGTCGTAATATCTCTGATTTTTGAACTTAATTTGATACGTTATAGTTAACAAGCTATTGTTAACCTCCTTGTAAGGAAAAATATTATACTCCACACCAGCACCAAATTGTGACCGTAATTTATAATTGGAAAATGTATTTTGATTTAGCCTAATATTGTAAGCCCAGCTCCAATGCTGGTTAATACTGCCAACCATAAAATGATATGCATTATAGTCATGATTCTTCACCTTATATTTAACTTCCCCCGCACCATTATCGTAAGAGTATGTTGACTGATTTTTAGAGCCGTTTACATTTACGCCGTATCTCCATTTATCAGTGGTACGATATGCAGAAACATACGTGCTGAACCGAGAGCTTTGATAATTAGCATCAGTATTTATATTTCCATTTCCCCCCAACTTGAAAACCCAATAATTCCATGGGTCTTTTTCAAGACTAGCAGATTTCGCACTGTTGGAAGAATCGGTTTTCACTTTAAAATCAATAACAAGACTCCTCGAGTCTTTGGTTTTAACAATATAGGAAACAAGACCAGATTTTAGAAAATACAGAACAGATTCTCTGACTTCTACTTCAGTAGCATTCCTGTCCGTTTCAAACGATAAAGTATCGACTTTGCCAGAAAATGATTTTTGCCCATAAAATATCATCTGATAACTATTCCCCCCACTACCATTACCTAAACTCGTTATTAAAATATGCAAATCAGCGGCCTGATTATCTAACGAAAAATTGACACCCTTGATTTCCGATCTGATAAATTGCATATCACACCACGTATTAGAGCAGTCCACATAAATGGAAAGTTTCTTAGGGGGTTCTTTTTGCGTTTGTGCAGAGAGGGTGATAGTCGTGAGAATGAAAATTATTTTAGTAAAGAGCAGGTACTTCCGCATAATTGGATTTAGGTGACTAATGTATTTCTAATCAGATAATAAACGAATATATTATTCTTTTATTATCTGAGGCAAGACAGCATTTGTAAACCCATGCGGCTAATTAACAGCTTCGCCACCCATCAATTCGTATAACTCAAGTGTCATTTTAATTGCCTCAATTTCTTTTGACTTAATTAACCGCGACTCCATCCCATTACTTCCAACATAAGTCAGCTTAACCTCATTTGCAGCAACAATGTCGTTTACAGCCTTAAAGGTGTATCGGTTTACGTTATAATCATAAAATGAATAAAATCTATTCCCATTCTGTCCTCTGGAAATTGACCCATTTGGGGGTGGAGTTATAATTATTTCCCTGTCCCCGGTTTGCAATAAATAGCTCTTTACGCCGATAGGGTTATTGCCCTCATACTGAATCCTTAATCGTAAAATAATTTGACCGTCATCTCGTTTTGAAACATACACATACAAATTATCCTTGTTTGACTTAGGTATATTTGAATGATAATAAAGTTCACGATAATTTAGTGGATCACGAACGACTCTAAAACCTGGCAAAAGGTCTCTAAGTCGAGATTCTCTAATATTTTTCTTTTGTAGTTGATCCTCAGACTCCTTACATCCGTTAGATACATATTTCTCAGACTCTAAAAAAAGAGAAGACGAAACAAGATTCTTAAGGCCTATACTATGTGGGTCAGATAAATTATTGCTATTGCTCCTTAACCGCATATTTTTTAACCCAGTTGCAAGCGGCTCACAATCGCCAGTATCAGCTAATTTTCTGAGTTTTAAAATAGAGAATCTGAATGCTTGTTCTTCCCGCTCTGAAGCCGTAGAACTCACATTATCATAAAGATGACCTAGTTCATGATAGAGAACAACAACTAAACGATTATCATCAAACTCCGGAACTTGACTTTCAAAGTAATACAGGTCAAATGTCATTGAGCCATCATTTGGCTGTGCAAATGCTGGCCCCCTACTGCCATTTGCACGAATAAATTTCAGATACTTAAGTTTATTGTCATTATCAAGAAGATTATTCAACTCTCGATTAAATTTTGGGAATCGAATTTCCTTCATTTTAATAATTGACATGCCTTCTTCCCGTGAGATGTTTGTTTGCGCAAACACACAACAAATATTAAAAGATAAAAAGGTTAAAAGCGTAAAGCGCCAACTCATATCTCAGTCTGTTTTTGAAAGAAAATAAGACATGACATTTAAAATCATAACCACTGAACGGTCAATTCAAGCTTTAAGGTACTTGTAGGTAGATCAAGTACTAGTTTAGTTGGATATCCTTGCGTTGCCCATGAAGAAAATGAAAATTGATACCCCCCAATATAATCGTTCGGATTGGGTGGGACATCATTTACATCTTCATCATATACTAATATCTTATAAGTCCCCGATAGATTTGTAACTTGATATGCCGGATTAACTAACCAGCCCAGAGGCAAAGAGCTAGATGACACATTTTGGAATGTGTTACCAGTTAAAAGAGTGGCGCCTGTGTTGTCTTGTAAAACAAAAAACACATCAGGACCTGTATTACTATCCCAGCCACAATTACAGCTTGGGTCAACAAATGGCATTCCCGTAATCTTTACATTAGTAATTTTCAAAGAAGTAGGTGACTGGATATTAACAGTTTTACTAACTGAATTGCTGCCACCAGCACCAGTAGCAGTAAGTCTTACCGTGTAAACTCCACCCTGTAAGAATGTATGAGATGGATTCGATAATGTTGAAGTGCCTCCATCACCAAAATCCCATGAATATG
>JBILMC010000186.1:0-3140 GCA_044375755.1 Chitinophagaceae bacterium | reverse complement strand
GGAATTGACCCCTACCATTACACAATTCAAAAGAAATTGATTGCAAGCAAAGGGGCAGTTGCTTCTGCTCATCCGCTGGCAAGTATGGTGGGAACAGCCATTCTGAAGAAAGGTGGTAATGCTTTTGATGCTGCGATTGCAACACAATTAGCATTAGCTGTAGTGTATCCTAATGCGGGTAATTTGGGAGGTGGGGGTTTTTTAGTAGGGCAATTGAAATCTGGTAAACAAATAGCGATAGACTATCGAGAAAAAGCGCCAGCTGCTGCACATCGCGACTTATACATTGATGAAAATGGAAAAGCAAATACTGAAAAAAGTCAGCTGGGCCATTTAGCTGCAGGGGTGCCAGGAACTGTTGCAGGACTTTTTGCGACACACCAATTTGCTACCTTTCCCTTTGCAGATTTAATAACTCCAGCCATTGAATTAGCAGAGCGTGGATTTTGTATTTCTGCCGGTGAGGCTCGTGGGCTCAACGCGATTCAAACTGATTTAAAAAAATATAATACCCATACACCTGCGTTTGTAAAAAGTGAAGGCTGGAAAGAAGGTGATACGTTACGTCAACCTCAATTAGCCGCTACACTAAAAAGGATTAAGGAAAAAGGGAAAGCGGGTTTTTATGAAGGCGAAACTGCTCAACTCATCGTGGAAGAAATGAAAAGAGGAAATGGAATCATCAGCTTAGAAGATCTAAAAAAATATGAAGCCGCTTTTAGGACTCCTCACCGATTTAGTTATAAAGAGTACGTAATAGTTAGTATGCCAATGCCAAGTAGCGGAGGTTTATTATTGAACCAGATGATGAAAATGGTTGAAAATAGAAATCTTGGCAAAATGGGATTTCAAACAACCGAATCCGTACAATTGATGACAGAAGTGATGCGTAGAGCCTATGCAGATCGTGCAGCCTACATGGGAGATGCTGATTACTATCCGGTTCCTATTCGCGGGATAACAGAGGCTGCCTACTTGAAAAAAAGGATGGAAGACTACGACCCTACTAAAGCATCCGATAGCAAAATTGTTAAACCAGGTGTACCCCTTAAAAAAGAAAGTGAAGAAACTACACACCTTAGTGTGATGGACAGTGAGGGCAATGCAGTCGCCGTTACCACGACATTAAATAACTCGTATGGTAGCCGAACTGTTATTGGTGGTGCGGGCTTTTTTATTAATGACGAAATGGATGATTTTAGTGTACAACCGGGTGTACCCAATATGTACGGGGCCATTGGTGGAGAAGCCAATTCAATACAACCCGGAAAGAGAATGTTGAGTTCTATGACTCCAACACTGGTATTAAAAAATGGGAAACCCTATATTGTAGTTGGTACGCCTGGCGGTACTACTATTCCTAATCAGGTGTTTCAAACACTAATAAATCTACTGGAGTTTGGTCTTTCTGCAGAGGATGCTGTGAATAAGCCAAAGTTTCATCATCAATGGCTACCTGATGAACTAGTAACGGAGAAAGGATTTCCAGAAGCAGTAAAAATGAACTTACAGAATATGGGATATCGATTTGCCAAAGAAAGAAGCGGAATTGGAAGAACCGAGCTCATACGAGTACTTCTTGATGGCAAACTCGAAGTAATTGCTGATAACAGAGGAGATGACAGCGCGGCTGGCTTCTAACTCTTGTTATTTCAGCTTAAAGGATTCCAGAAATTTAGTGTTGAAGTCGCCACTGCGAAAACGCTCATCCTGCATCAATTGAAGATGGAAAGGAATGGTTGTTTTAACACCTTCAATTACATACTCGCTAAGCGCACGATACATCGTTTGAATTGCTTCCTGACGTGTCTGAGCAACAGTGATTAATTTTCCAATCATTGAATCGTAGTAAGGAGGAATCACATAGCCAGCATACACATGGCTATCTACACGCACCCCGTGTCCACCTGGCTGATGACAAACTGTTATTTTTCCAGGAGAAGGTCTGAAATCATTATAGGGATCTTCTGCATTAATTCGACACTCAATCGAATGCATCTGCGGAAAATAATCCTTACCAGATATGCGATGACCCGCTGCAATTAAAATCTGTTCTTTAATGAGATCGTAATTAATTACTTCTTCCGTCACACAATGCTCAACTTGAATACGAGTGTTCATTTCCATGAAATAGAAATTGCGATGTTTATCCACCAAGAACTCAATGGTTCCCACACTCTCGTAATTAATGGCAGCAGCCGCTTTTTTTGCAGCTTCTCCCATTTTGTAACGAAGTTCATCTGTCATGAAAGGAGAAGGAGATTCTTCGACTAGTTTTTGATGTCTACGTTGAATAGAACAGTCACGTTCACTTAAGTGACAAACGTTTCCGTACTGATCTCCGGCAATCTGAATTTCAATATGACGAGGCTCCTCTACAAATTTTTCCATGTAGATGCCATCATTCTTGAATGCAGCCAATGCTTCTGCTTTTGCTGTATCATATGCTTTTTCTAATTCTGACTCTTCCCAAACGATACGCATTCCCTTTCCTCCCCCACCAGCTGTAGCCTTAAGAATCACAGGATATCCCATATCTTTTGCCAAACCTTTTGCTTCATCCACACTTTGCAAAAGACCTTGACCACCTGGAACCACAGGCACTCCAGCTTTGATCATCGTTTCTTTTGCCGTGATTTTATCTCCCATGGCGTTGATCATTTCAGGAGTGGGCCCAATGAACTTAATACCATGTTCATTACAGATACGGGCAAACTTTGAATTCTCAGCTAAGAAACCATACCCGGGATGAACCGCATCGGCATTTGTGATTTCCACAGCCGCCATGATATTTGCGATGTTCAGATACGAATCACTACTCTGTGGACGTCCAATACAAACAGCCTCATCAGCAAATTTCACATGAAGACTATCTCTATCCGCAGTGGAATAAACAGCAACTGTTTTGATTCCCATCTCGCGAGCCGTACGTATAACACGCAACGCAATCTCGCCTCGGTTGGCGATCAGGATTTTTTTAAACATAGCAGCAAAGTGCTTTTAAAATGATCAGGCAGGTTCTACCAAAAAGAGTGGTTGGTCATATTCAACCGGAGAAGCATCGTCAACTAAAACTTTTACAATCCGGCCTTTTACTTCACTTTCAATTTCATTGAAGAGTTTCATTGCTTCAATGATGC
>JBILMC010000135.1:0-4122 GCA_044375755.1 Chitinophagaceae bacterium | reverse complement strand
CATACGTAAAAGGAAGAGGAATAGTCACAGTTACTTCAAATGAATCCATTGCCGTACCTGCAGAATTAGTAGATGCTAATGACGCCATTAATGTGACACTGGAAGGCAGTGGAAGCGATATGCCTATTCCATCTTATTATATTGTTCGTGTTCCAAGCACAGGTTTTACTATATATTTTTCTGCCCCTTACACAGGTAGTTGCAACTGGAGTGTCATTAATCAATAATATTCAAAATGAATTTCAAATTAAAGTTTAATCTGAAATATACTATTCTGCTGGTTTCATTAAAAGGACCAGCAGAATCTTTATCTAATTCGATTTTCTCACAATCAATTCGATCTTCGATACAAAAAGAGGTTAGTTTAATTGGAACATCAAATAGTGTCATTAAACTTCGAGGCTCAACAGGCGCAAACTCCTACTCTTTAATTTTACCATCAGCTCTACCATTAGCCAATCAAGTTCTAAGCGTTAGCTCAATCAATACTGGAATAGCTACACTTAATTGGAGTAATCCTGTAGGGGGTATTGGAACAGGCACAGGAGGTCAAATTGTATACTGGAGCGGAGCAGGTAATCAAGCGGGTTCCAATGACTTATTTTGGGATGCCACAAATAAAAGGTTAGGAATTGGCACCTCTACACCAGTTGATAAATTACAAATAAGCGAACCCACAAACGCCTCAATCGTAGCTTCTATTCTTGCGAGAGGTGGCAACAGTTTAAAAACCCAATTAAACTTTGGTGTTAAAAATAGTGCCGGTAATGCAGTGGGAGGTGCCGTATACTCAGACGGCTCTTTGGGAGGAGGTTTAACCTTGCAAGGAAATTTGAATGATCAACCCTCTGTATCTCCTCACGTACATATAAACACCAGTGGCGAACTTTTAGTAAATACCACGTCAGATAACGGTGCCTATAAATTGCAAATAAATGGAGATATCTACGCCCCAACCGCCCGATTTCATTTTGTAAATTCAGGTGGATATTCTGCCGATTTAAATTTACGTTCTGATGGAACACTAACCACGGCAGCCTCTGATGTACGCCTTAAAAAAAATATTGAAACAATAAAAAATCCCTTAGAAAAAGTAATGGCGTTACGAGGTGTAACCTACAATTGGAAAGACACTACAGCGCCAAGACGAATGATAGGCATGATTGCGCAAGAGGTATTACCAATTATCCCTGAAATAGTATTTCAAAATAAAACTGATGGATACTATGGAATCAATTATGGCGAAACTTCAGGTCTGCTAATTGAAGCAATCAAAGCACAGCAACAACTAATACAGGATATAAAAACAGAATTAAGCAGACAACAAGGCTATTTACAAGCTGCGCAACAAGAGATAATTCGACTCAAACAAAAAATTAATATTCAATAAATTTTTTATGAAAAAAATAAATAAAACAATCGCTGCAACCATACTTATTGGACTTTTTGCATTTACATCAGAGAAATTATACGTTTTTAAATTTAGTGAGCAACAAATTAATTATCACTGGCAAAACTTGGAAGCCATAAAGCTAATGATGGATCAAAGCGCCCTCCCCCATAATCAGGTCAAACAAGCTGTGGGGGCTATCGACTCATTACAAAAGGATATGCAAAAAGTGTTAACCATTGATACGACAGCTAATACCAAAAAGTAAGAAATATATAAAATGAGGAGATATCACAAATAAGCATATCTTTACAGTTCTTATAGTAGTTCATCGCTTTATTTGATTGATTTATTCTTCCCAAATATCCTGGTCACTAACATAAGGCAGATAATGTGCAATGCATAATAATTGCAGCCTTATCATATTTCTTTACTTTAAACCTAAAAATGTCGTTTAAAAATCTATTAATTATTGACCCTATTCTAAAAGTACTTGAAAAAGAAGGTTACAATAACCCAACCCCAATTCAGCAAAAAGCAATACCTGAACTATTAAAAGGAAAAGACTTAATAGGATGCGCACAAACCGGAACCGGTAAAACCGCAGCCTTTGCTATCCCCCTACTCCAGCATTTACAAAATGAAAAGAACGCAAGAACTAAGGAAGCAACCGCATTAGTTTTAGCCCCAACGCGTGAATTGGCGCAACAAATCGGAGACAGCCTAACCACTTATGGCAAGAATCTTAGTATCAGGAACACAGTCATTTTTGGCGGTGTATCACAAGTCCCTCAAATACAAAAGTTAAAACAAGGGGTAGATATACTAGTTGCGACACCTGGTAGACTTCTAGACCTAGTTCTTCAAGGTCACGTTAATCTGAATGCCATAAAGTATTTTATTCTTGACGAAGCAGATCGAATGCTTGACATGGGCTTTATTCATGATATAAAGCGAATCATTTCAAAATTACCTGCGAAACGCCAAACCATACTTTTCTCAGCAACAATGCCAACAGAGATAGAATCTTTGGCAAGTAGTTTATTAATCAACCCAGTAAAAGTTACGGTAACACCTGTTTCCTCAACAGTTGAAACCATCAACCAATCCGTATTTCAAGTTAAGAGGTCAAATAAACTACCACTCCTTTTAGATATTTTAAATGATAGCAGCATTGACTCCTTACTCGTTTTTACCGAAATGAAACATATTGCAAATAAAATTGCAAAAAAGCTAATTGAAAATGGAATTTCTGCAAGTGCAATTCATGGAAATAAATCGCAAAGCGCAAGACAATTGGCCTTAAGCAATTTTAAGAAAAAAGAAATTCGGGTATTGGTAGCAACAGATATCGCAGCCCGAGGAATAGATATTGACGAATTAGGCTTTGTGCTCAATTTCGATCTTCCACATGTTCCTGAATCATATGTCCACAGAATTGGAAGGACAGGCAGAGCTGGCTCGAATGGGACAGCAATTAGTTTTTGCGATACCGATGAACTTCCAAAATTAAAATCAATAGAGCGATTGATTAAGAGACGCATTAACACAAAACAACATACTTTTAGCAATCCTCAATTAAATTAATACAATGGCAGAATTCTTTAGCAAACGAGATCGAGAAAAAAAGAAACAACAAGCAAAAAAAGAAAAAGAGGAGCGAAAGAGAGAGAGAAAAGAGCAAGCCAGAGACGGGAACTCGCTATCCGAAATGATCGCCTATTTAGATGAGAATGGTAATTTAACCTCAACTCCGCCTGAAGATCGAATTCAAGAAGAGAAGTTTGAAGAAGGAGTTGTTACCTACTTTAATGAAGAATAGGGATTTGGATTTATACGTCACTTACAAACTAAACAAAGCATATTTGTTCACAACAAACAACTTTCCAGTCCTGTCCAAATCAATAATAAAGTGCGATTTGTTATCGCAAAAGGGCTAAAAGGACCTGAGGCAACAGAAGTGAGTATTATTAAATAAGTTCGCATATGAAGTCAAACAGGAGATTTGCATCATTAATTATAATTGTCTTTGCACTTATTTCATGTCAAAGAGATATTGCAATTACTCCTCAACAACAAGTAGAAAATGCACTTGACCAATTTGCAGCTTCACTTGTTTCAAATCCACCTACGACTACTAATACCTCTGCCAAAGTAAAGCAGTACATGCAGACCATCGCAGTTCCTCCACAATATTTTTACGGCGCTACAATAACACTCCTAGATACTATGGGCGTTGCCAAATATAGCCCGTACTGGTACAGATCAGGTGATAGCCTAAGGACTTTAGATCTTGCTGCAGATACAACCTATCATATCAATAGTCAACCTTGGCTTCGTCAGCCAATCGATAATGGTGTACCCATTTGGACAGCTCCCTATTTTGATGCCGGGGGAGGAAATATCTGGATGAAAACAAGATCTGTTCCAATTAAAGTAAATGGCAAAATAATTGCTGTAGCTACTACTGATTTGCCGATTTGATAGTATTCTGGACTGGATTACTTTCAGTGATCGCAACAAATTGGTCTTACCCAAAGCCCCACACGGCTTCGCCGTGACGGGCTTTTTACTTGTCTGCTTAGGCAAGTAAACTTGCCACGCATCCAATTAAAAAAGCCCTCAACACTTCGTGTTGGGGGCTTTGTGCCCAAGACTGGATTCGAACCAGCACGCCGTTTCCAGCGCTACCACCTCAAGGTAGTGCGTCTACCAATTTCGCCACCTGGGCC
>JBILMC010000134.1:0-4173 GCA_044375755.1 Chitinophagaceae bacterium | reverse complement strand
TAAGCTCAGTATCACTACAAGACCCGCCCCTATTGGATTCAACCATAAAAATGCAAGTTTGATAAAACCAGTCTTACCCCAATAAAAAATAAGAAACACCATCAGCTCTGCTATCACTGCAGACCAAAAAACAATACTTCCACTTTTAATAGCTGGGAAAAACAAGGCGACTAAAAAAATACCCAGCACCACACCATAAAAGAGTGATCCTAAAATATTAACTGCTTCAATAAGGCTATTACCAATATTGTACGTGAATAAAGCTACCACAATACAAAAGAGGCCCCACAATAAAGTGTACCCTCTTGACCACTTAAAAGCCGCTTGTTCTGATAACGGAGCGGTAGCATATCGCTTGTGAAAATCCACAAGCGTACAAGCCGCCAGTGAATTAATAGCAGCTGCAATACTACCCCATGAGGCTAAAAAAATAATGGCTATCAATAAACCCACCAGCCCATGCGGAAGGTGGTCCATTACAAAACGAAGAAAAATATAATTTGTATCGTTACTGGATCCTATTGGGCCCGTTTGATCAATCCACGATTTAACTTTTCGTCGCAGGCTATCACTTTGCTGATGTAATTGCCGTAAAGAATCAACTAAAACATGTTGTTTATTGCCAGAAATATTCACTCGCCCCTCTTTCGCATAAAGAGTTAGTATGTTTTCTTTTTTTGCAGTAACCTGATCAAAAGTGAATTCTAAAGTGCGCAACGAGTCTGCATATACTGTATTTGAGCGAAGTTTCTCTAAGGGCACAGTATTAAAAAAAAGTGGGGCTTTGTTAAATTGGTAAAATGAAAAGACCAAAACCCCTACCAATAAGATTAAAAACTGCAGCGGAACTTTAATAATCCCGTTCATGAGTAACCCGATTTGGCTTTGCTTAATTGATTGCGCCGTTAGATAGCGTCCCACCTGACTTTGGTCCGTGCCAAAATAAGAAAGTGCTAAAAAAAATCCACCTACCAAACCGCTCCAAATGTTATACTGATCACTCCAATCAAATGAACCCTTCTTGAACCCAGAAGAAATAACATTCATCTTGCCCATCTTTTCTCCAATGAATAATGCATCTGTAAATCCAATGCCTACGGGTAATAACCTGACCACCATCCAGCCTGCTAAACCCAAGCCTAAAAAAATAATTACCCATTGAAGTTGTTGGGTATAAGCAACTGCCCTTGCTCCACCTGAAAGAGTGTAAATAATCAAAAGTCCTCCCATCAAAATACTGGTAGCGGTAAGTCCCCATCCAAGAATAGAGGATAAAATAATGGAAGGCGCAAACACACTAATACCTGTGGAGAGACCTCGTTGTAATAAAAAAAGCAAAGAAGTTAACGCGCGCGTTTTACCATCAAAACGATTTTCTAAATATTCATAGGCCGTGTAAACTTGCAAGCGATGATACACCGGAACAAAAAAAATTGCAATGACAATCATTGCGAATGGGAGACCAAAATAATATTGCACAAATCGCATTCCATCTGTATAAGCCTGACCAGGTGCTGACAAAAAGGTAATCGCACTAGCTTGGGTACCCATGATGCTAAGGAGAATCAACCCCCACTGCATACTTCGATTGGAGCGAAAATAACCGTCTAAATCTTTTGTAGATCTACTCTTGTATAACCCATATACAATGATCACACAAAGCGTAATGCACAATACCAGCCAATCTAATACACTCATTGAAAGAAAGTAATTTAAAAATTATTCTTGGCTTCTTCTTTTATGCCTGATCCACCCCGTCCACACTATTAACCCACCCAATAGAAGTCCTAGTAAAATGCCAATTCTAACTCTTTTAATAGCGATTCCAATCACGAGACCAAGTACAATGGCGATACCCATAGCCCAATCAGATCGCTGTTGCGACTTTCCCATGACTTAGTTTTTAGTAGATTTTCCCAGCGCTAATAAATTTGCCAATACCCGATAGGCCCCAGGCACTCCAGCAGGAAGCTGTCGAAACAGTGCAAGGCCTGTATAGGTAAACCAACCCTTGCCGACTTTAGCTACTAATAGTGCCCCCGTATCAGCTTTTTCACCCGGATCGGCCATTTCGATCAACGCTTCATATTTACGGGCGGTATCCACTCCATGATAAATACTACGTTCTTGTATCCATCCATCAAAATCATGCTCATTCAATTGGTTAGGGAAAGTGAACACCGGATGCGTCGGATTCAAAAAACGTACAACAGCTTTTTCATCAGTAATTCGGTTACGCGTAATTACAAAAGGAAATGGACCAATACTCGCTTTGACTGGACCAATTTGATTGCTTGTATTATACTGCACTATATAATTTCCACCTTGCTCCACATACTTCATCAACTTATCATAATATCCATTTAACCATTCTTGCGTGTTGTGAGCACGAACGCCTGTGATAATTGCATCAAATTGTTGAAGAGATTGTTTTGCCAGTGTGGCCTCATCCAACAAAGTGACTATATAGCCCATTCGTTGCAAGGCCTCTGGAATTTTATCTCCAGCTCCGGGTATATACCCAATATTTTTGCCTGCAGTTTTAACTTCAATAGACTTAACCACAACCTCTGCTGGCTTAAAATAATAAAGTGGCGGAATATGATCGTAATGGATTTCTGAACGGTCAACTAAAGGCATTGTCCCTTTGCTATTGGTAGCAGTAAATCTAATGGTGTCTACTCCCTGAAAAGAAGTCAAGGGATAGTTCAACTGCAAACGCTGCTCTTTCTTGATTGAACCAACTGATGCCATCTCTTTTTTCAATAAAGAGGTTGCAAATCCAATGGATAAATTGTCACGATTTGACAAAGCTGTTAATTCAACCTTGTCTTCTTTGGTTTGTCCTGAGCTGAGTTGCAGTCGCAATGGATCAGTCGGATGTAATGTAACAGGTGGCATCACAATCAATGGCCACTGCAGCTCCCCTTTTACCGGATCTGTAAATTTATATGTGACTGGAATTTCATAGCTAATGGTCTCGTAGCTGATCGTTTCGTTTTCCCACTTTAAATCGACGAGAACTGAAAAAGCCGGACTGTTTTCTGGATTACCTATAAGAGCGTTATCGCTTACATCATACGCTCCTTTTAACAGAGGCTTTTGTAACCAGTATGGTTGAGAAAATGCTTTTGTTGTGGGCACCTGAATTTTTGTACTGACTGTAACTCCTTTGTTTTTGAATAATTTTTGCTCACCCGCAAATGAATATTCTGGTTCATTTAATAAACTAATTGACTCAACTGAAGCGGAACCTCCCCGACGATTAATCATGTAACAATTAATTTGCAACGAATCGCCAGCTACTGCATAGGGTTGCGAACTAGTAGCTTCTAAATAAATTCCATTGACTTTAAGAAGCAGTTGCATAACCTCTTTAGCTTTCTGGTACCCCCAACCATCGGCATTAACTTCTAAAAATTCATTATAAAGCTTAAGCAAGCCAATCGTTGAATTTTCAGGATGTTGCCAATTATACCCATCCACTAAACTGTCAACCAACTTTTGAATTCGTAATTGATGATATCGATCAGACCAAGATATTGGAGTATCTTCCAAAAGATCCTTTTTTACAGGCGTACCCTTTAGTTGTTTAAAATACTCCATTGACTCGCCTCTGGATATAGGTACACCAAATCCCTGACTCTTGTGTTGACTTCTGCTTTGCGCAGCAATCTCACCATAACTTTTACCCAATAAGCTATTATATCCCCCCACGTCCAATTTAAGTTGGTCCTCACGTATGGTGGAGTTTCCTCCAAAATTGAAAGTATTCCAAAATAATCTTTTCACTTTCCAAGCTCCGCCCGTTAATGCTAATTGCTCAGGAAATTTAGAGGGATCTGCAGCGGCATCCACTGCTTCTTCTGCTAAAATCGCAGAAGCAGTATGATGACCATGCCCCCCTTCACCCGTTGTTGGAAATCTAGTAATCACCACATCAGGTTTAAATTTCCTGATCACCAATACAACATCTTGTAAAATTTTATCGCGATCCCAAATAGCAAACGTTTCTATAGGTGTTTTGGAGTAACCAAAATCAAAAGCACGCGTAAAAAACTGCTCACCTCCATCAATTCGCCGTGCTGCCAATAATTCTTGGGTTCTGATTAATCCTAGCTCCACTCCCTGCTCTTGTCCAATTAAATTTTGTCCCCCATCACCTCGCGTTAA
>JBILMC010000133.1:0-4213 GCA_044375755.1 Chitinophagaceae bacterium | reverse complement strand
TAGCAGTGATGCGGATGGAGAATATAAAACGTACGACAATAAGCTTCGCCGCTTTACGAACGGAGTAAACAAATACACTATCTTCTCTCAGTGGGATGTTTTTAGAGCATTAAATCCATTATTCACCATCACACAACCTGAGCGATACAGAGATTTACTTAATAGCCTTTTAGCCTTCTACGAGGACAACGGACTTTTACCAGTTTGGGATATTAGTAGCTGGGAGGCTAACACCATGACCGGTTATCACAGTGTACCGATTTTAGCAGACGCAATTTTGAAAGATTTTAAAGGATTTGACATCTATCGCGCGTATGAAGCCATGAAAAAAAGCGCAAATCAAAAACAAAGAGGAACACCCGACTATATTAAATACGGTTATCTTCCGCAAGACAAACATGGATGGAGTGTAACAATAACATTAGAATACGCATTTGATGACTGGTGTATTGCACAAGTAGCAAAAAAACTAGGTCGAATGGATGATTATGAAACCTACAGCAAACGCGCATTATCCTATAAAAATTTATTTGATCCAGCATCGGGTTTTTTCAGAGCACGTAACAGTGATGGAAAATTTAAAGAGCCATTTGACCCTTTACTCAGTGAACATGGTTTTGAAGGACAATACATTGAAGGAACCGCATGGCAACATAGCTTTTTTGTACCCCACGACGTAGAGGGTTTTGCAACTTTACACGGAGGGACGGAAAAATTAATTCAGAAACTAGATCAATTATTTACTGCCCCGTCTGAACTTCACGGAGAGGATGTTTCCATAGATGTGACAGGCTTGATTGGTCAATATGCACACGGGAATGAGCCTAGCCATCATATCATCTATTTATACACGCAACTAGGAAGACCAGATAAAGCCTCACAATGGATCAGGGTGGTAGCCGATAGCATGTACAAAAATGGACCGGATGGACTTACCGGCAATGACGATTGTGGACAAATGAGCGCTTGGTATGTCTGGACTTCATTAGGCCTTTATCCGCTAAACCCAGCATCGGGCCATTATGTTTTTGGAATGCCCCTCATTTCTGAGGCCACAATTGAGTTACCGCAACGCAAAAAATTACACATTCAAGTAAAAAAAGTTAAAGGCCCTACTCAAAAGGGAATTGCAGCTATTCACTTGAATGGAAAAGAAATTCCAATTCGTTCTTTAACCCACTCACAGCTTTTAAACGGTGGAAAGCTTATTTATAGCATTTATGAGTAAACGTTGCGTGTTTCATGTCATCATTAGTTTGATTATCCTAGTTCAAACTTGTTTCTCACAAGATTTAAAAGGATCACTAATTCCCAAAAAAGGTTTATGGGTAAGCAGTGGCAACCTTCAATGGGGCATGGGTTCAGAAATCAATTTTTTAGACGCCGACCGAAAGCATCACGAATATTATTTTACCTGGTGGGAACAAGACGCAGACACAACCCATAAAGAAAAAGACATTTTAATCATCGGCAGTAAAAACACAGCAGTAGACGGCACACTCTCTCTAAATAAATCCAAAAAACAAATCTCATTAAAGTTAAACAGCACATGGAATAAATCAACTGAGGGAGTCTGCGATGTTTTATATTTAAAAATATGGTTACCCTTTTTTAAAGAGGCGACTTGGTTCGATAAAAATGGCCATGAAATAAAACAGTCCTTCAATAATTTTGAGGATTCGGTCATCATAGCAAAAACTCCATTTGGGGATTTTAAATTTATCGCTGCGACCCCGTACAGAATTCGCAAAGACGATCATCCTTCATTGAAAGAAACTGATTACACATCCCGTTCACAGTACCTGTATTTTGAGGAGAAAAATATACCGCTTAAAAAAGGAGAACAGTTGTCAAGAACATTTTGGATTGAGCAAATCGGAGAGTCTAACCATCGCCTTTCAAAGAAAACCGACACAGTTATCTTTAATGAACTACTAAGAGATGAAAACGCTTGGCAGCCAATTACCGGAAAGCTTGAGGTTCTCCCCCAACCTACGAGTTGGAAAAAATCAGATATGGAGCACATTGTTTCAATCACACCAGATAAGCCATCGGACCCTCTACAGCTATTATTTAATGAGACTGTAAAAAAATACTGGAAACAAGAAGCTTTTTTTAATCCATCCATCAGCGCAAAAGAAGATACTAGTTTGCCAGCTGAAGGTTATCGTTTACTAATCGATCAATCAATTAAAATTAATTATGGCAGCCCTGCCGCTCTTCAGTATGCAATGGAAACAGTGGGGCAATTAACTTATCAAAAAAATGGAACACTACACTTGCCGTATTCAGAAATAAACGATGTTCCTAAAATTAACTGGAGAGGCATTCATATGTTTACGGGACCCACTAGCTGGATGCTCCATAAAAGAATGTTTGAAAACGTCTTACTTCCCCTAAAGATCAATAAAGCGGTGATACAATGTGAGCAAACAAAATGGAATAGTTTTCCTTCTGTTCACAACTCAATCAGCATAGGTCTTTCGGATTTAAAAGAGGAATTCACATTTTTACGAAATAAAAATGTCGAACCAATCCCACTAATACAAAGCCTGGGGCATATGGAATGGTTTTTCAAGCCCTTAGAAAACAGAAAGCTGGCTACGAACCCCTCCTACCCATACACATTAAATGCTTTTAATCCTGTAGCAACAAAGGCGATTAAAAAAATATGGAACGAAGCCATCAATTTACTAGAACCTAAAACAATCCATGTAGGATTTGATGAAATAGGAATGATCGGATTTGATTGGCCTCGTGAAAAAGAAATTGAATTGTTTAAAAAGCAGATCAATTGGTTGAGCAACTACACTAAAAAAAGAAATCTTTCGTTGATGATTTGGGGCGATATGGGACTGGCGCCAGGTGAAGGTCCTGACGCTTGTAATGGAATTACACCTACCCGAGCGCTTGAAATCAGAAATAGTATTCCGAAAAATACGTGGGTAGCGGATTGGCATTATATTGGAAATGCAGATCCAAACACCTATAAAAAGAATCTATCCATTTGGAAAGAATCCGGACTTCGTCCTATCGCCTCACCTTGGTTTATTGGAGAAAATATTCGTGGATTCAGCTTAGCTGCTATAGAACAGCAAGCAGGCGTTTTGCAAACAACATGGGCAGACTTTGAAAGCAGCGAATCAAATCTTTTAAAAAATATTGAACAATTTGGAGCCTACGTACTAGCGCTCGATTACGCATGGAGTGGTCGTTCAGAAATGCCTAAAAAATTATCCTATGATCCCATTGTAGAATTTACGTCCCGCTTTTACAGACAACCATTACCGTTGGGACCATTAAAAGGATGGAGCTGGAGGGGCAATGCTCAACTTCTTAATACCTGTGATACTAATTCCATAACAAGAGCCTCTACTTTTATAATTAAATCGGAAAATGAGAAATTAATTAGCGGTCTAAAATTTTCCTTAGCAACATCGCTGATTCTTCCTGAAGCTACCCCAACAGCCGCTTTACAGTTACTTCAAAAAAATAAAGTCATTTACGAAACAACTTTGCTTTACGGAAGAGAGATTAGAGCATCAGAAGATCCAAGACCCCTATTTAAGAGAACCCCAGAAAAGGATAAAGCTGAATGGTATCTTTTTTTAGAAACACCCCAGCAAATCGATCAAATACTCATCAAGTCACTTCATCCTGCTGCAGGAATTACAATTAAAGAAGTCAAATGGATTGATTAATCAGGAGCGCCAAAACAGTCTGTATCGATTAAATAAAATCGTTACCCCACTAACTAAAAAGGTGAAAATAAGTCCCTTTAAAAATCCCAACAAGGGGGTGGTAGCCCAGCTATCCCAGACAGAGCGCCATCCGAATATAGATAAAACAGGAAGAATCAACAATGAACCCGTGGCATACGCAACCAATGGGTTTCGACCTAATGCCTCAAAAAACTTACTCACCAGATTGAAGAGCTTATTCGTTGCAAAATCAAGTAATAGAAGAACTCCCCAGCAACCATAACCGGCAGTAATAAAATAATAACTAAAAGTAGAAGGATCTTTCTTAATTCCTCCTTCATATGGCTCCAATAATAACCCGATGAATAGTAAAAAAACACCTGCATTTGCCAACCGTTGCTCTGTAGATAAAGAGAAAGCGTCTCGAAATCGCATCCAACTAAGTAAGCCTAGCCCGGTGATTACAAGAAAACTGAAGTTAAGATGAGTTCGCTCAAATAATAGAATCAACA
>JBILMC010000031.1:0-10249 GCA_044375755.1 Chitinophagaceae bacterium | reverse complement strand
AATCAAAGTGTTCAACTGGCTAACAACTATCTGGCGCGGTAATATTCGCTTTACTCCTGCGGCTTTGTTTGCCATAGGGTTTGTGAGCTTGTTTATCTCTGGTGGTTTGACGGGTATCTTTTTAGGAAACTCTACTATCGATATTCACTTGCATGATACTATGTTCGTAGTTGCGCACTTCCACATTGTAATGGGAGTTGCATCAATGTTCGGCATGTTTGCTGGTGTTTATCACTGGTTCCCTAAAATGTTTGGACGTTATCTGAACAATACACTTGCCTATATCCACTTCTGGGTTACGATGATTGGGGCTTATCTGATTTTCTGGCCTATGCACTATCAAGGATTAGCAGGTGTTCCTCGTCGTTATCTCGACAAACGTGGTTGGGTGAACTTTAATCAATTCGGCGAGTTGGATAAAATGATCACCATCGTATCCATCATCGTATTTGTTGTTCAGTTATTATTTGTATTCAACTTTTTCTATTCGATTTATAAAGGAAGAAAGGTTCGCACTGAAAATCCATGGGGAGCAAACACCTTGGAGTGGACCACACCTATCAATCCTGGTCACGGTAACTGGGAAGGTGATATTCCTGAGGTACATCGTTGGCCTTATGACTACGGAAAGGATGGACGCGAGTTCATTCCGCAGAACGAGCCTGTAGGGTCAGGAGAAAGCAAACATTGATCTGGCGCCAACAGGCAACGGAGAAGTTTGTAAAGTTGTTTTTTGAAAAAGCGAAGGCATTGATGAAGCTGAGATTGTATATATTATTGATGAAACCTTCGCTGAGTATCATGGTGGTGTTCAGTAGTGTAATTGCTTATCTGCTGGCCCCAAAGGTCATAGAGTATGATTGGACCATGATAGGTTGGCTCTTTGTAAGTGGGATGCTGATAACTGGGAGCGCTAATGCGATCAACCAAGTTGTAGAGCGTGACACGGATGCAAAAATGAAACGGACAGCAAGTCGTCCTATTGCATCGGGTCAATTAACGCCGCAACAAGGATGGCTTTTTGCTATTCTGACTGGAGTCACAGGAGTGTTTCTCATGGGTTATTGGTTCAATTGGATGGCTGCCTCGTTGGCTGCATTCAGTTTATTTCTCTATGCATTCATTTATACACCGCTAAAGAAAGTTAATTCTATTGCTGTGTTAATGGGTGCCGTCCCTGGCGCACTACCTTGTTTGATAGGTTGGGTTGCCGGAGACGACCAGTTTACGCTGGGAGGATGGATACTGTTTGCATTTCAATTCTTTTGGCAGTTTCCACACTTTTGGGCAATTGCCTGGGTGGCGCATAAGGATTACTCGTCAGTTGGATTTAAATTACTTCCTTCTGAACAAGGTCCTACTCGCTTCACGGCATTGCAAACAGTTCTTTACTCGTTGTTATTGGTACCAGTGACCCTGTTACCCTTTTATACAGGTATGTCGTCTAGTCAGGGCACATCCGGTATGATTGGAATAGCAGTGGTTGTAATGGCCAACCTGTTTATGATTTTTCGTTCAGTGAACCTCTACAGAACTATGGAAGTCTCTGCTGCTCGAAAAGTTATGTTTGGAAGCTATTTGTATTTGCCGCTTGTCTTGTTAGCGCTTTTGCTGAGTAAGACATTGCCGCATGGTTGAAAAATGTAAATGTGAGTAACGCAACAAAACAACGGATGCACCCCCACAAGTTTACCTTGTGGATTGCCATGGGAAGCCTCATCATGATGTTTGCCGGGCTTACGAGTGCGTTCATTGTAAAAAGTAATCAGGTTGGTTGGAAACCGGTGTCTTTACCCAATGTATTTTGGGTATCGACAATTGTGATTCTGCTAAGCAGTGCTACGATAATCGCAGCACAACGCGCATTTAAGAATCGCAGTCTAGCTACGTATCGTATACTCATGATTGTAACACTTTTATTAGGGGTTACATTCATTGCTATGCAGTGGCAGGGGTTTCAGGCATTGTGGGCACAGCAGATCACGTTCAAGGGCTCCGGAGCAGGGCAGTTTTTGTATGTAATTTTTGGATTACATGCCCTACACGTAGTTGGTGGAGTGATTGCTTTGTTAGTGATGGTAACCAAGGCCTTTTTTGGAAGGGTAAAAGTGTATAGTTCAGTTCCTGTTGAGATCGCTGCAACGTACTGGCATTTTGTAGATCTGTTATGGATCTATTTGCTGGTATTCTTTTTGGTGCTCGGCAAGAACTAAAAATAATTTTTAAGATCAATTACGTAACATGGCGACAACTGCAACAGTACAGCAGACAAAATGGTGGAGTGGCGGAAAAAGCCCCTTTAACCTGGAGTATGGTAAACTCATGATGTGGTATTTCCTCATGAGTGATGCTTTTACATTCGGAGCATTCCTGATCTCCTACGGCACCATTCGTTTTAGTCAGAATTTCTGGCCAGACCCTAACGTGGTATTCAACGCGTTTCCTGGTGCAGGTCATGCAAATCTCCCCCTTGCATTTGTGAGTGTGATGACGTTTATTCTGATTATCTCTTCTGTAACAATGGTATTGGCAGTTCACGCTGGCCATAACAACAACAAGAAGGAAGTGTCAAAATGGTTGGTATGGACCATTATTGGTGGGGCTGCTTTCTTAGGCTGTCAAGCTTGGGAATGGCATCACCTTATTACGGGAGAACATGCTGTTCTTGTTGATGGTCAATTGGATATTGTAGGACAAACAACGCGGATTAACCCTTGGGGTGATTTAGCCACAACTGCGGATATTACTGCTGCTATTCAAAATACCCCTCGTGAAATTTTAGAGAGATTAGCGCATATGGGTGGGCATGGATCTGAAGGAGCTGCACATGTTAATTATGCAGCACTTTCCAACGAAGAGTTAATCAAGATGATCGATTTTGAAGGACTGCATATAAGAGAAAACGGCCCCGTAGCATTTGGTGGTTACTTTTATGGTATTACTGGATTCCATGGATTTCACGTGTTTTCAGGTGTAATTATCAACATCATCATGTTGATCATGACGCAAAAAGATGTATTTGCTCGTCGCGGTCATTATTTGATGATTGAGAAAGCTGGTTTATACTGGCACTTTGTGGATCTGGTATGGGTATTTGTATTCCTTTGCTTTTATCTGATCTAAACACTTTACTACTAAACGAAACCGAACTGATATGCAACATCCCGCCTTTGAAGAAGTAACCGTACATCATCACGTAGATGACGCTACTTTTAAGAAAAAAGTTAGAAATACAACTATTCTTTTGTCGATCATCACGATTGTGGAATTAGTTATTGGACTAGTTATCTATAATATCCATAAGGGGGATTCTCCTAATGAATTATTGGTATTAATGTTCAAAGGGGCTGTTTGTATTTTAACATTAGCGAAAGCTTACTACATTGTTTCTGTTTTCATGCATCTAGGTGATGAAATTCGCAATATGATTATGACCATTGTAGTGCCTCTGTTACTTTTTGTTTGGTTTATTGGTGCATTCATTTGGGATGGAAGCTCCTATAAGAATTTGCGTAACAAATATGACGCACACTACAAGGAGACAACCATGCCGCATAAACATTAAGCCTGAATAAAACTGCGCTATACGGAATACTGATTGCTCTGATAGTTCCACTTATTTCTTACTGGATTGTGGAATCAAATAGTCAGGGTGCAATCACTTTGCCCCGACATTATTTTCCTGATTCTGTTTATCAAACCACCAAGCGAGGTAAAAAAATTACAGATACCGCCTGGCATCGTCTTCCTGAGTTTTCATTGTTGAATCAGCAAGGAAAGCAAGTAGGATGGGCTGACTTGGAAAATAAGATTATTGTCGCAGATTTCTTTTTTACGCGTTGTCCTACAATTTGTCCAGGCATGACGCAAAATATGAAGCGGTTAGCCGAAACTATTCACAATGGGCAGCGGGTAGGAGACCGTACCAACCGGAATATTCATTTTCTTTCTTTCAGCATCGATCCTGAGCGAGATAGTTTACAACGCCTTCGTTATTGGGCTAATCGTTTTCAAATAAACCCAGAAACCTGGTGGTTGTTGACGGGAGACAAAAAGAGCATTTATGAAATGGCCATCAATGAAATGAAATTGGGGTTGATTGATGGAGAGAATGTGGATACCAATTTTGTACATAGTGACAAGTTTGTATTAATTGATATCAATAGACAAGTGAGAGGCTATTACAGTGGACTAGATCCAGAGGATCTCGCACGTTTACAGCGTGATATTATTTTACTAACTATGGAAAAAAATCCTAACCGTCGTTCCTTTTTTGAAGGTAAGTTAACGGTGATGGCGATTTCTTTTTTAATGGCGGTTCTTGGTGTTTTTGTATTACTCTATTTTTTGAAAAAAAATAAATCATAAGCGATATGTTACAGCCTTGTTTAAAAAAGAATGATAAGCTGGTTAGCCGTCTGATTATCCTTTTTTCACTAATTGTTTTTACAGCTGTTGTAGTGTTAGGTCGCATCAAGCTCGAAGTGGATTTGGGTTTTGATGTACACATTTTTGCATTCATTAATTCAATTATTAATGGCACGGTGGCTGTTTTACTAGTGGCAGCTTTGTGGGCTGTAAAAACAAAGCAGTATGCGTTACATCGCAATTTGATGATTGGGGCGTTGGCGTTATCTGTACTTTTTTTAGTGAGTTATATTGCCCATCACTTGTTAGCGGGTGAAACGAGTTATGGAGGGGAAGGCATGATGAAAACAATTTATTACATCATTCTGTTTACACATATCCCATTAGCCGGAATCATTCTCCCTTTTATTCTTTTTACGGCTTATCGAGGCTTGATTAGTGAATGGGCGTCTCACCGGAAATTAGCAAAGATTACCTGGCCAATTTGGTTTTATGTTGCTGTTACAGGAGTGCTGGTGTATTGGATGATCAGCCCGTACTATCAATAAGTTCAACTTTCTTGTTGCGGATCCCAGAAGTGCTGTGAAAAATTGATGATCGTATCGTCTTGAATACGAATTCCCTCTTTTTCCAATAATTCCTGCATAAGTGTAGGAGTTGCAAAATGATTTTTGCCAGATAGCTGTCCATTGCGATTTACAACTCGATGGGCAGGTACTACTGGTTTTTGCCCATGACTGCTGTTCATAGCCCAGCCCACCATACGGGCCCCTGATTTAAGTCCTAACGCTGCTGCGATTGCTCCATAAGAAGTGACGCGGCCTTTGGGAATTTGTCGCACTAATTCCCACACTTGCTGAAAGAAATCATTTTCTTTATTTCCTGAGGGTAATATTTTTTGTAAGGTCTCTTTAGTTTTCTGTTGTCGTTTCATACTGCGCTAATTTTTCTTTGAACGACAACTCTTTTTCAGGGGATGCCAAGTCGGGCGACAATGAAAAACATAAATAATGAATTCGATTGCTCCCAGCAATGTCTAGAGACTCATAGTGTGTTTTGATTTTCAAATCAGCTGACACTTCGCTTTGCGCATAAACACTATCTAAGTCTGTATGGATCCGGCATTGGTAATGCTCCAACACAAGTTTTGTAAATTGATACAGGGCAGGACTATCTGTCTTCAAATGTATTTTTCCAGTTGCAGACAAAAATTGCTGATACAACCGTAAAAAGCGAGGATGGGTTAATCTTTTTTTTGCTTTGGAAAATCGTAGCTGTGGATCAGGAAAGGTGATCCATATTTCCTGTACTTCGCCTGGTGAAAAATAGGTAGCTACTTGTTCAATCTGTGTACGTAGGAACGCCACATTCGTTAACGATTCCTGTTGTGCTTTGCGTGCACCAACCCAAATTCGATTCCCTTTGATATCGACGCCAATAAAATTACGATCAGGGTAAAGTTGTCCAAGTCCAATTGCATATTCACCTTTTCCACAAGCTAATTCTAACGTAATTGGATTGGAATTGCCAAAATAGTGATGCCAATTACCTGCCGCATCAGTAGGAAATTCGCGAACATTTGAAAATGTTTTCAGCTCTGCAAAACGAATTAGCTTTTTTTGTCCCATGTTAGAATTTTACCTGTAAGCCAAGCCCAATGATTGATTTGGCTTGTAGCCCAGGCGATGATTTGCGGGGGCCAAATAAACGTACATCATCGTCATAGATTAAATCTACATTCCAATTGAATGCGAGATTTTTTCCAATTTTAGTGGTAAGTACGTTTGTTATAAAGAGATCCACGTTTTGTGGTTTTCGCTGATAGTTAGAAAAAAGATCAAGCCTTGATTTGTAGAGTACTTTTTTATTGAAGTTCTTTTCAATAGTAACAGTTCCAAATGCACCAAACTGTCCAATACTGTTTGTGCCGGCCTTTACGCCATATTCTCCTCTGGCAGAGAGAACGGGATTCGTAACAACTACCCACCTTGCTGTGATAGGCGAAAAGAAAACAGAAATTTGTTTATTAGGACGAAAATCAAGTCCCTGGCTAAAGATGATATAAGCTGGAGATAAAAAACTAGACGCAAATGTTTTTACATTGTTCGGGTAGGTGTATCCTCGAATAAATTGTGAACGAACATTAAATAGTGTTGCTAGGTTTATTTTTTTATTTAATGAATAACCGTATTTGGAAATCAAATCAAAACGGTCATCATTTTTTCTGCTGCCCAGTGAGGTAGTATTAATATAGCCGAAAAAAATGTCTAATGTATTATCCCAGCTATTGCGCCCTTTACGATAATAAGAATAGAGTTGAAGAATTGTATTGATCGTAAGTGAGAATTGATCTCCACCTGCTGCCCAGTTACTCAACGTACCTTGTCCAATGGTAAGGGTATAGTTGCCTCCCGATTTCCATTTTTTTATCAACGAATCAGGTACGTATTTTTTTACAGGTCGTAATGACTCTACTTGTAATTTTCGAATAGATGCATCTTGCGCATCACTGAAAAAATAACTCAATGACAGTAAAAAAAATAATATAAAACGAGCTAGGGTCATCTGCTAAATTTCGAGCTCCAAAACTATCAATTTTACCCAATAGAAATACAGATTCTTCTTAGCGGACCTCTCTGCCTTTCCAGACATATTTTTTTTGAAAACTCAGTATCCCGGTAATAGGGATATATAAGACATGCAGTGGTTGAAAAAGAAAAAACTGGAAGCTATTAATCGGTACTTTAAAGAACCTTGCCACTGATTGTAAAAATGGCCATTCTATTAGCGATTTTACCAGCATACTTGCCAATGCTAACAAGAGGAGCGGGGGGCAAACTATACTTGATGCCAGCACAATAAGTAAACAGAGATAATATATCCCTACCAGTAATAAAACAAGTTTTAAGGATCGGTTATTATAATGTGAAGACTTACTTGCCCATCGAATTCGTTGTTGAAAAAATCCAGACCAAGTGAGCTGGGCCTGGGTACGAATGATTGCTTTTTCCGATTTGATAAAGTGAATTTGTGAAGGGTACTCTTTTTGGATTTTATGGAGCAGGAAGAAATCATCTCCCGAGGCAAGTTGTTTACTTTCCTTGTATCCCCCTACTGATTCAAATACCTTTTTTGGGTATCCCATGTTGGCGCCATTGGCCATGTAAATCGATTGTTGCTGAATACCTGCGGCCGTTATTCCCTGCATGACTAAAAAGTCTAGGGTCTGAAAACGACCTAGTACACTGGAGTTGTTTTCCAGTAATACGGGTGCTGCAATAAATGCACATTTATTTTGCTGATAGTAGCAAACTATTGTCTCTAGCCACTCTGGTCCTGGCACACAATCTGCATCTGTACAAACAATGAAAGGCGCAGTGGCCTGTTCAATCCCTCTTTCAATTGCTATTTTTTTATATGAATTTTCACAATCGTCTTTTAGCTCGATCAACTTTACAAAAGGGTATGACCCGGCAATGGAAGCTGTACGATCTGTTGAGTGGTCATCCACTACAATGACTTCCATCTTTTCTTGCGGATAGGTTTGCTTTGAGAGGGCGTCTAATAAGACACTGATATTATCCTCTTCGTTGCGGGCAGGAATCAGTACGGTAACAAATGGAAGAGGGGAGCTCGGTGAATCTGGTAAGTATTTAGGAAGGGTGTCCCAGCCTTTTTTTAAATGAATAATCAACCCGGCATATCCCAACGTGAGTAAAGCAAGAAGCCCGATTAACCACATGCCACAAAACTACCGTTTCCAAGGGGACCTTGCGTCTTGTTAATTTTTTTTGAAGCCATTGTTTTGGCTAGCAAAATTTGGTAGATTTGATAGTTGCTTAAACAACTATATGCCAAACAACCAATTTAAAAAAGGAGAGCTCTACAGTTTTATCACAGGTATTGCCTCCACGGCGATTGCACGTCGCTTGCAAAAAAAATTTAATGGTACAGGATTGAACGTAACAATTGAACAGTGGAGCGTTCTCTATCACCTTTGGAAAAAAGATGGAATTAGTCAACAGGAACTATGTACTGCCAGCTTTAGAGATAAGCCCAGCATCACTCGATTGGTTGATAATTTGGAAAAGGCAGGCTTGGTCAAAAGAGTTGCTGCTAATAATGATCGTCGAATCAATCTGATTTATTTGACTAAGGACGGGCAACAATTACAGGAGCAAACCATGAAACTTGCTGATCAAACATTAACTGAAGCATTACGAGGTGTTCCTTCTGAAAAAGTGGAAGTATGTAAGCAGGTTCTTCAGATTGTGTATGATAACCTTACTTCAAACATTTAAAAGGAGGAGAGTGGTTGGTGAAGGAGTGTACTCCTGCGGACACCTTTATTCCTGAGCAATTCACAGAAGAGCAGCAAATGATTCGGGATATGTGCGCTCAATTTTTGGAAACCGAAGTATTCCCCATTGTAGATCGAATTGATGCGTTGGAAGAAGGACTGATGCCAGCACTTGTCAAAAAAACTGGCGAACTAGGACTACTTTCTACTTCTATTCCGGAAGAGTATGGGGGACTAGGAAAAGATTTTGTTACTTCTACAATTGTCAATGAATACCTGGGTTCGGGACATTCTTATTCTGTAGCAGTAGCAGCCCATACTGGCATTGGAATGTTACCGATTCTCTATTTTGGCACACCCGCGCAAAAAGCATACTACCTTCCTAAGTTAGTAACTGGGGAATGGGCGGGATCTTATGGATTAACCGAACCCAATAGTGGTAGCGATGCGTTGGGCGCAAAAACAACTGCTACGTTGACGCCAGATGGGAAACATTATATATTGAACGGACAAAAGTGCTGGATTACCAATGGTGGATTTGCACATGTATATACTGTTTTTGCAAAAGTGGATGGCGATAAATTCACAGCTTTCATTGTAGAAAGAGGAACACCTGGTTTTACACAAGGACCTGAGGAGCAAAAAATGGGTATCAAAGGTTCATCTACGGTGCAGCTTTATTTTCAGGATTGTAAAATACCTGCAGAAAATTTATTGGGCGAACTAGGAAAGGGACATAAGATAGCTTTCAATATTTTAAATATCGGGCGTTTAAAACTCGGTGCTGCAGCAGTGGGTGGAGCGCGCCGTGCAGTGAATCAGTCTATTTCCTATGCAAAAACAAGAGAGCAATTCAAACAACCGATTGCAAATTTTGGAGCCATTAAACATAAGTTGGCCGAAATGGCTATTCGTACCTATGTAGCAGAAGCTGCATTATATCGTACTGCAAAATGGATAGATCAAAAAGAGCATGAATTATTGGATAACGGTAAGCCTTTTGAAGAAGCGCTGTTAGCCGGAGCAGAAGAATATGCAATAGAATGCGCTGCTTTAAAAGTGTTTGGCAGTGAAGTATTAGATTTTGCTGTGGATGAAGCTGTGCAGATTCATGGCGGTAATGGATATAGTGCCGAATATCCGATATCAAGAGCATATCGCGATAGCCGTATCAATCGAATTTACGAGGGCACCAATGAGATTAATCGTTTGTTGGCCTTGGATATGACGTTGAAGCGTGCGATGTCTGGGCGACTAGATTTGATGGGGCCCGCAATGGCTGTTCAAAAAGAATTGATGAGCGTACCAGATTTTGGCGCACCCGATGACACACTATTTGCTGCAGAACAAAAGTTGATTTCCAATCTAAAAAAAGCAATATTGATGACAGCAGGGGGTGCTGTTCAGACTTTAATGATGAAATTGGAAAAAGAGCAAGAGGTTTTAATGAACCTAGCTGATATGGCAATTACTATTTTTCATGCCGAGAGTGTGTTGCTCCGTGTAATGAAGCTAACAGATCTACAGGGCGAAGCAGCTGCGGCAGGTCAATTGGATATCATGCGCACTTATTTGTATGAT
>JBILMC010000071.1:0-6538 GCA_044375755.1 Chitinophagaceae bacterium | reverse complement strand
CGACCAGGTCAATAAGTTTGGAAAGGATGCTATCAATGGATTTGCATCTGGTGATGAAGGAAGAATGATGTTATTAGGTTTAAAAAGATTCACAAAAGCGGATCCTTTTAATGCGAAAGAAGCACGTAGAAGAATAGCTAATCAAATGCTGGAGGCTGGGCAATACTGTTACTGAATTTTGTAATTTTGCAAGTAATACTTTTTTATGAGTGAAAATATCTCTACAACCACGCTGACCGCCAAGGATTTTGCATCCGACCAGGAAGTACGCTGGTGTCCGGGTTGTGGAGATTATTCTATTTTGGCTCAGGTACAAAAAGTAATGCCAACACTGGGCATTCCCAAGGAGAATATTGTATTCATTTCTGGAATCGGTTGCAGCAGTCGTTTTCCGTATTACATGAACACATTCGGAATGCACTCTATTCATGGAAGGGCTACCGCCATCGCAAGTGGATTAAAAGCTAGTCGTCCGGAATTGAGCGTATGGATCATAACCGGTGATGGGGATAGTTTAAGTATTGGGGGGAATCATACCATTCATTTGCTTCGTCGCAATTTTGATGTTAACATTTTACTTTTTAACAATCAGATATACGGATTGACAAAGGGACAATATTCACCTACCTCCGAAGAGAAGAAAATAACGAAGAGTACGCCCATGGGTAGCATCGATCACCCTTTCAATCCTGCTGCATTAGCACTTGGCGCAGATGCAACATTTGTAGCAAGAACCATGGATCGTGACCCCAAGCATTTGCAGGCCCTATTATTGCGTGCAAATGGACATAAGGGGGCTTCATTTTTGGAGATCTATCAGAATTGCAACATTTTCAATGATGGAGCTTTTGAAATTTTTACAGAAAAAGGGACAAAGGCAACTGAAACATTATTTCTTGAACAAGGTAAACCCTTGGTGTTTGGGGCCAATAGTGATAAAGGAATTAAGTTAGACGGATTTAAACCAGTTGTTGTAGACTTCAATGAAGGGTATAGTGCTGCTGACTGTTGGGTTCATGATGAAAAAGACATTTACAAAGCACAGATCTTAACGCGCATATTTGATGATCCTCGTATTGAGGGGCATTTACCACGACCATTCGGCGTATTTTATCAAACGGATCGTCCTTGTTATGAGGATGTAATGGCTGCTCAGTTGGAAGAAGCGGCTTCTAGAAAACCTGCTGATCTAGACAAATTACTCAAGGGTAACGAAGTCTGGACAATCAATTAAAAAGACTCGATTAATCAGGTAATAATCGAAAACTTTTTCGGTGATGCCTGCATAGGCCATATTCTTCTATAGCTTTTCTATGAAGCGCCGTACCATATCCTTTATTACGATCCCATCCATAGTGTGGAAATTCTTTATGTAAATGATACATCCATTCATCCCGATAGGTTTTAGCTAAAATACTTGCTGCGGCAATGGATGCGTATCGCCCATCTCCCTTAACAAAACACTGGTGTCGTATTTTTTTATAAGGAGTAAATCGATTTCCATCTACCAATAGTAAACCAGGTTTAGTCCTAAGCTGATCAACGGCCTGGTGCATGGCTTTGATGCTCGCTTTTAAAATATTAATCTGATCAATTTCATCGTTGCTGATTTGACTTACTCCATAGCTGATAGCCTCTTTTTCAATGATAGGTCGTAAAAGTTCTCGTTGTTTTGCGTTTAGCTGTTTGGAGTCGTTTAATAAGGGGTGATAAAAACTGGCTGGTAAAATCACAGCTGCTGCAAACACCGGACCGGCATAGCATCCTCTACCCGCTTCATCTAAGCCAGCTTCGGCATATTTTTTTTGGTAGAAGGATTCCAGCATGGCTGCAAATTCCGAAATAATGCTAAACAAAAATATACCTCCTGCCAAACCGCTATTACCTTTGCAAAGCATGACAACACAACCCTCTACTTCCCGACCTGTCATCATCTGGCTATATACTGGCCTTGTAATGATTATTGTTCAAATTTTGCTGGGAGGAATTACCCGACTTACCGGGTCTGGATTATCTATTACAGAGTGGAATGTAGTTACAGGAACGTTGCCTCCTCTTTCAGAAACTGCCTGGTTAGTTGAGTTTGAAAAGTATAAACGTACCCCCCAATTTCAGCTGCTCAATTTTGATTTTACACTTCACAATTTTAAGTTCATTTTTTTCTGGGAGTGGTTTCACCGTCTATGGGCACGACTAATTGGTGTTGTTTTTGCAATTCCTTTTATCATTTTTTGGATTCGTGGTTATTTCAAGTCACATATGATAAAACCTCTTTTAGTTCTTTTTTTGTTAGGGGCATTACAGGGAGCAATTGGATGGATCATGGTAGCTAGTGGTTTGACAGGGGATTCTATTTACGTAAAACCAACCCGACTGGCCTTACATTTTGTTTTTGCGCTGGGATTACTCTCCTATACATTCTGGTTTATTTTACAATTAACAGTACCTGCATCATCTCGTTTGGCTAATGCGTCTTTACACAAGCGTGTTTTATTGATTATTGGAGTTTTGTTACTTCAATTAATGTATGGTGCATTTATGGCTGGCCACAAAGCTGCAACGGCAGCACCCACTTGGCCAACAATCAATAGCAAATGGATTCCTGATGCTTTATTCAATGAGCCGGAGGGGTTATTGAATTTTATTGATAACCGAATTCTGATACATTTTATTCATCGAGGACTTGCGTATCTACTGGTGATCGCTATTGTTTTATTCACTATGCGACTTTATAAAACTACAGGGTCTGCATGGCTGAATCATGCACGTAAGTGGCCTTTGATTTTAGTAATAGCTCAAGTATTACTTGGTATTTTTTCTGTTCTCACTAGTACAAATATTATCCCTGGTGTTTGGGGCATTTTTGAGTGGATGGCACAACTTCATCAGTTGGTGGCCATGCTACTATTGCTTTCGCTGGTTCAATTATTATTTCTGATCAAGCGAAATGCTTGAGGAAGCACTCGAATCGTTAACTCATTTTGCAGGAGAACTGGATCACCATCAATATGCAGCGCAGCACCCTCTTTATTTTTAATGATCAATGCAGCGGTTTGCCAGTGAAGAATAGTTGAATTAGAAGCATGAACGCCCGTTTGCGTAATGGGATTATAGCCGAGTAATTGTTTTAAGGTTTGCCAAAGCATAGAAATTTTACTTTGCTTGAGCACGATAAAAATATCTACTAAGCCATCGTTTAGCTTTGCAAAAGGGGCAATCGTAAAGTTGTTTCCATATTGGTTGGCATTCGCGATACTAATCGTATAGGCCTGCAACGATAGCGTATAGCCTTCTGCCGATAATTCAAATAGATAAGGGGTAGCTCCTCTAAAATTTTTTATTACTTCTTTTGCATACGTAAATAAACCTCTGGTTGACTGGCGTGCAAATGAATGCGCAACGGTTGCATCAAATCCTAATCCACTTAACATACAGGCAAATTGTCCGTTTACACTAAATCCATCTGTTGGCTTTCCTGTTTCTTTAAAAATTAGCTGTATCGCTTTTTGCGGATCTATAGGAATTTTTGCAGCTCTGGCAAGTCCATTTCCAGACCCAACAGGAATTATTCCAAATTGAATAGTTGTGTCTCGTAGCGCACCAACTACCTGACTGACAGTTCCATCTCCTCCTGCTATTACAACATGGGTGAATCCCTCTTCCTTAATTTTTGTTTTGACCGCAGTGTAGGTAGCACTTGGATTGGAAGTAATACATTCAAAGGGAATATTTGCTGCGTGTGTAGTTCTTTCAATAATTTTTTTTAATTGATTGAAAGAACCCGTTCCTGCAATAGGATTGATGATATAGAGAATTTTTTTATGCACTATTTTTTAGGGTGTAACACTTTTCCACTTTAATACAGTGATTGCAAAATCTATACAAGCCTTTTCTACTCCAGCTACATCTTTTGATTTGATTGGTGAAGCTAAAACATGATCACCTGCAAGAGGAAGCGCTACGGCTCTTTTTAACGAGTCGGGTGTTCCTAATTGACGGAACATTCTTTTCATAGCCGATACTTTTACTACAGGATCTTGTTCCTTTTCATTTTTATAATAGTAGAGCAGTAAAGTAGGCTGCGTAACTTTTTCAAAAATCGAAGCTTTCATTGTGGTTTCCAGCAATTCTTGTAATTGAACTACTGAGCTTGTTTTGTATGTATTATTCCAGTAGCGGGCATATACAGCTGTGGTATCGGGAACAGTTCTCATATCTCCCACAATGCTTTTAGCAATCTGCAAACCCCAGGGATTGTTTAACAGCCAGGCTTTATTATCATTGATTTCAATGTTAGGCGAGAATAAAAACAAACCCGCAATATCAGGGTAAGTAGCTGCTAATTTTAAAGCTAATGTTCCTCCGGTAGAAGTAGACATCAGTATTACTTTCTTTCCTAATCTTTTTCCGATTGCTACTGCCTCAACTGCAGAATTCCAAATTCCCTCTGCCGTAAAATTTCCCAGCGGCGCGCTGGTATCAATTCCGTGTGCTTGTAGTCTGCTCAAATACAAGTTGCAGCCAAAGCGTTTGGCAACTTGTCGATGTACAGGGTCTCCTTCCATTTGCGAAGCAGAAAATCCATGTAAGTAGACAATGGCATATTCAGTTTGTGTTTTTAACGAATCATTGTCCCAAACTATTTGTGCTTCATTTCCAGGTTTTAATGTATGCGCATTTTCTTGTTGCAACACATATTGTTCTAACGAGTCTGCTTGCGTGGGAACCTCAGGAATTGTTGTGTCGTATTTAGGTGTAGAAGGTTGCGGACCAACTAAATAGCACGCAGAAAGTAGAATTAATAGCGCGCTTGCAATTTTTAATGCTTTCATACTTCGTAATTACACATAAAAATAACCCTTTATTGCCTGGATTTAAGCTACCTTTGCGCGTCTTTAAAAAGCGCTCATGAAAATCAGGAACATTGCTATCATCGCACACGTTGACCACGGAAAAACCACACTCGTGGACAAAATTCTTCATGCGACAAAGGTCTTTCGCGATAACCAGGAAACCGGCGAATTGATCATGGATAGTAACGACCTGGAGCGTGAACGGGGAATCACCATTTTCAGTAAAAACGCTGCCGTTACGTATAATGATGTAAAAATTAACGTAATCGACACTCCTGGTCACGCCGATTTTGGTGGTGAGGTAGAACGCGTTCTAAAAATGGCGGACGGGGTAATCTTGTTAGTTGATGCTTTTGAAGGGCCCATGCCTCAAACTCGTTTTGTATTGCAAAAAGCATTACAATTGAATTTGCACCCCATTGTTGTAATTAATAAAGTTGATAAGCCGAATTGTCGTCCCGACGAAGTACACGATGCGGTTTTTGAATTATTCTTCAATCTAGATGCTACAGAGGAACAGTTACACTTCCCTACCTACTACGGAAGCGGTAAAAACGGATGGTTCAATGATTCATTAGAACCTACTGACAATATTCTTCCCTTGATGGACGGTATTCTTAAGCATGTACCCGCTCCTAAAGTGGCTGAGGGTCCTTTGCAAATGCAGATCACTTCATTGGATTATTCCTCTTTCTTAGGGCGTATCGCAGTAGGAAAAGTAAGTCGGGGTTCCATAAAAGAAAATCAGCCCATCGCGTTAATGCAGGCTGATGGATCTATAAAAAAATCTCGCGTTAAAGAGTTATATGTGTTTGAAGGAATGGGAAAGAAAAGAGTAACTGAGGTAATGGCCGGTGATCTTTGTGCAGTAGTGGGTGTTGAAGATTTTAATATCGGTGATACCATTGCAGATGCAGAAAACCCTGAGGCATTGCCGGTGATTAGTGTGGATGAACCCACGATGAATATGTTGTTTTCCATCAATAATTCTCCCTTCTTTGGAAAGGATGGAAAATTTGTAACCTCTCGACACCTTCGCGATCGTTTAATGAAGGAAATGGAAAAAAATCTTGCTTTGAAAGTGCAGGATACAGATGAAGGTGATAGCTTTTTAGTATACGGGAGAGGAATTCTGCATTTAGGTATTTTGATTGAAACGATGCGTCGGGAAGGATATGAGTTGACAGTAGGTCAACCACAGGTGATTGTGAAAGAGATCAATGGTAAAAAATCTGAGCCGTATGAAACCCTAGTGGTAGACGTGCCGCAAGAATTTGCATCGAAAGTAATTGATCTGGTGAGCCGTCGTAAAGGAGAGATGTTGGTGATGGAAACAAAAGGAGAGATGCAGCACTTGGAATTTGATATTCCTTCACGTGGATTGATTGGATTGAGAACGCAAATGTTAACAGCTACTACCGGAGAAGCTGTAATGGCGCATCGTTTCAGCGAATATAAACCTTGGAAAGGTCCAATTCCTGGACGAAACAATGGTGTATTGATCTCTAAGTTTCAAGAGCGTTCTACTGGTTATTCAATTGATAAGTTACAAGACCGTGGTACTTTCTTTATTGAACCCGGAGAAGAGGTTTATGCCGGTCAGATTGTAGCTGAAAATATAAAACCTGGTGACTTGGTGGTAAATGTAACCGAAGCTAAAAAATTAACCAACCACCGTGCCAGTG
>JBILMC010000146.1:0-3873 GCA_044375755.1 Chitinophagaceae bacterium | reverse complement strand
AGCAATACTTCGCAATAAAGCAGTTTCGATATTTTCAGTCCATACATAGTTAATGCCAAATGTGCCTATTGCAATCAAAAGGACTGTTGGAATAAAAACAGCACTGATGCGGTCTGCTAATTGTTGCACAGGTGGCTTTTCTCCTTGTGCTTCTTTTACGAGTTGTATAATTCCTGCTAGCACTGTATCATCACCGGTTGCCGTTACTTGTGCTTTTACAGTTCCATCTGTTACTAAACTTCCGCCAATCAATTTGTCTTTTGCTAGTCGGTGTACGGGTAACGTTTCACCGGTGATGATTGATTCGTTTACATGCGCATCGCCCCATAATATTTTACAGTCAATCGGAACCTGGTCACCCGCCTTGATTAGAATTAAATCTCCAATACGTAATTGTGTATTCTCTATTGGAAAATACTGCTCTTGATGTGCATCGTCAAATGCAATCATAGTTGCCATCACTTTTTGTGAGCGTACCAATTGGTCTAAAGCGCGCTGTGTGGAAGAAATAGAGGCGTCTTCCAAATAATTACCTAGAAACACTAAGGTGATAATGGTGGCAGCTGTTTCGTAAAATAAAAAGTTCTCTGCTTGTCCTGTCAAACTCCCATATAAACTATAACCAAAAGCTGCCGTCGCACCTAAGGTGATCAATACATTCATGTTGGGCATCTTGTTGCGGATGCTTTTCCAGGCACTTTTGCCAAAAAACTGCATCCCTATCAAGTAAACAGGCGTGGAGAGTCCTAATTGAACCCAGTGGTTATGTAGCCATTCAACATGTCCAACGATGAACGTAAGTGTATGAGAAAATAATAATAATAGAGTGGGAGGAAGACAGATTAAAAAACGAAGAAGCTGAGGGGAAATGTTTCTTTCTTTTTTAGGTTCAACACCTGCAGTTGATTTTTCCCGAATCGTGTATCCTAAATTCTTGATTCCTTTTTGAAGTGCTTCTTCTTCTCGGTCCATCACATTTTCAAATTGTACATCTCCGGTAGCAAAGTTCACCCGGATTTCTTTCATGCCCTCTTTTTCCAAAAAACGGTGAATATTCAGTGCACAGGTGCTACAATCCATTCCATCTACTTTCCATTTTGTGACTTTCATACAACAAATTTACCAAAAGGGAGTGGCCTTCGGCAAGCCCTTCTGTATTATCTTGCTACTATAAATCGAAATACGTGGAAATTCAGTTTGCACTTTCTGATATTGATCAGGCTGCCCAGCAATTTTGGACTGGCATCGGTAGTGCGCGTGTTTTCGCTTTTCATGCACCAATGGGAACGGGAAAGACCACTTTCATTGCTGCTTTATGTAGAGCCAGGGGGGTGGTTACAGGTATTTCAAGTCCAACTTTTTCATTGATCAATGAGTACGCGACTGAAAATGGATCGACTCTTTATCATATCGACCTTTACCGCCTTCGTGACACAGAAGAAGCCCGGCAAGCAGGGATTGAAGACGTATTACATAGTGGGCATATTTGTTTTGTGGAGTGGCCTGAAAAAGCTCCTGGCATATTGCCGGCCGATACGATGCATGTGAGGTTAGAAATCCGACCCTTACAAACTCCGGCAGGCGTCGTAGATAGCCGATATCTGTGTACATTTACTAACACAAGTCATGAGTCAGCATAAACCTTCCATATCACCTTCATTTAGCTATGAACCCCTCGAGGAAACGCTCGATCTACCTCCTCGTGCGGAAAAAATGCTAATCGGAATTCCGCGTGAAACCGCTTTTCAGGAAAATCGTATTGCGCTAACGCCTGATGCAGTTGGCGTGTTGGTTAGTAATGGTCATGAAGTGATGATTGAACAGGGTGCAGGCGACGGTTCCCATTTTAAAGACAAAGACTATAGCGAAGCAGGTGCGCGTATAGTACACGACCGGGCTACCGTATATCAGGCACCTATCCTTATTAAAAGTGCCCCTGTTATTGAAGAAGATTTAGCCCTGCTTCAATTCAATCAAATTATTATTTCGCCTATTCATCTTTCTGTTTTGCAATCTTCCATATTGCAAAAAATGATGGAAAAAAGAATAACTGCGATTTCCTTTGAAAATTTAAAGGATGATAGTGGATCTTACCCGATTGTTCGCAGCATGAGTGAGATTGCGGGCAGTGCAGTAATGTTGATTGCAGGACAGTATTTAAGTTCTGCCAATCATGGCAAAGGAGTGTTACTTGGAGGAATTTCCGGAATTGCTCCAGCTAAGGTTATTATTTTGGGCGCCGGAATTGTAGGCGAATATGCGGCCCGTACTGCGTTGGCACTGGGGGCTTCTGTAAAAGTTTTTGATAATAATATTTACCGATTAAAGCGTCTTCAAAATAATGTGGGGCAGCGTATGTGGACCTCTGTGATTGAACCCCGTTTGTTGGCTAAGCAATTAAAGACCTGTGAGGTTGCTGTGGGCGCACTTTCTTCTGCCTCTGGTCGTACCCCACTAGTGGTTTCTGAGGACATGGTCAGTAACATGCGACCCGGTGCTGTAATAATTGACGTAAGTATTGACCGTGGTGGTTGTTTTGAAACCTCTACAATCACTTCGCATGAAAAGCCTGTTTATTCAAAATATGGAGTCATTCATTATTGCGTACCTAATATTCCATCTGGATTTGCGCGTACTGCCTCTCAGGCAATCAGTAATGTACTCATGCCACTTTTATTACAAACAGCTGAGGAAGGAGGCTTTGAAAAATTAGTTTGGAAAAAAGCACATTTGCGAAGTGGGATCTATCTCTTTAATGGCGCGCTTACTAATTATTATCTCAGTCAGCGATTCAATTTGAAGTATACTGATTTGAATTTACTAATGACGAGTAGTAGCTGATATTTAACTCGTGATTACTCTGTTTATATTCAATAGGATCATTGCTTGCAATAATTACCACTCTGTCTTTTTTTAGCTGTTCTACCAGTGATTGATACATTTCAATACCTGTGGCATCCAAATTGGTGCAGGGTTCATCTAGTAATACAACAGACGTGTCGGAGAATAAGCACTGTCCCAATTTTAAACGCTGTTTCATTCCAGAGGAGTAATAGCGAATTTGTTTTTGCGCCGCTTTCTCCAATTGTATTTTTTGTAAAACAGTAGTGGCGTCAACACCTGAAATAAATGGTTTGAATCGCTGGTGAAAATTTAAAAATTCCAACCCGGTCATTTCTTCTATTAATTCAAGATAGGGCGCACAAAAGCTGACTTGTTTGAATATGGATTCGTCTGTAATTATAGATCCATGGCTATTTGTGTAATGAACGGTTCCTTCATTATGAAAAAGAGCCCCTCCAATAATTTGAAGCACGGTGCTTTTACCCGACCCATTAGATCCAATGATTGCATACACTCCGTTGCTATCAAACTGGTAATTCAAGTGACGGAAAACCCAGTCGTAGTTGAACCGCTTTCCTAAATCAGACAGCGATATCGTCATCTGTTGCACCTTTGGTAAAACGTTTGATAATACCGCGATTACTCTCACGAATAAAGGTGACGATTTCGTCGCGTTCGTCGGTAGCTGCCATTTCTTCTTCTAAGTACTCTAATGCCTGAGAAGTGTTGAATCCTTTATTGTAAATGACACGATAGATATCTAAAATGTGGTTGATACGCTCAATATTAAATCCACGTCTTTTTAATCCAACAGAGTTTACGCCGGCATAGCTGAGTGGATTTCTTCCTGCCTTGATATAGGGTGGAATGTCTTTGCTTACTAAGGAGCCTCCACTTACGAATGCATGCGAGCCAATATTCACAAATTGGTGTACCGCGCACATACCACCTAATATAGTCCAGTCTCCAATTACTACGTGCCCAGCCACTTGTGTATTATTGCTCGTAATAACATGGTCGCCCACAATA
>JBILMC010000130.1:0-4264 GCA_044375755.1 Chitinophagaceae bacterium | reverse complement strand
TCCGTTTTATTAATAGGTATTACACACAGCGGTATATGTGGGAAGATGCAGTGTTTGTTCATATGTATGAAAAGTATTTTGCTACTAACCCTCCTTCTTGGTTGAGTGAGCAGGGTAAAAAAACTATAACAGACAGGGCCTATAGTTTAATGGCTAATATTTTTGGAAATCCTGCCTCAGACATCCAGTTGCCAGATACAGCTGGCAAGACGCTTTCACTATATGGTCTCAAAAAGGACTACACCTTAGTAGTGTTTTGGGATCCGCTTTGTGGACATTGTAAAGAAACGTTGCCTCGGATTGATTCTGTTTATCAAGCTCGTTGGAAGTCGCAAGGCCTAGGAATTTATGCGGTAGCAAAGGAGAATGATGGTACTAAAAATGATTGGCTTGCGTTTATCCGTGAAAAAAATATCGGGAATTGGAGTCATGTATACTACTCTAAAGATGCAGAAAAAGAACGAGTAGCTAATAATATTCCTGGATATTCTCAGTTGTATGATGTACAATCATTCCCTACACTTTACCTTTTAGATAAAGACAAGCGAATTGTAGCAAAGAAACTTTCCTTTGAGCAGATTGATGAAATTTTACAATTGAAGTTGAAGGAAAACACGAAATAATCAGATGTCTTTTACTACGTCAGCAACTAATTGAGGACGGCCTAACGTATAGTAATGTAATACCGGTACACCCGCTGCTTTCAGCTCTTTTGATTGTGCTAGTAGCCACTCCCGTCCTACTTTCTCCACATCCAAATCAGTTTTGCAACGGAGCACTTCGTTAGATAGCTCAGTTGGAAGGTCAATATGGAATGTTTTAGGAAGTATGGTTAACTGCTTTTTAGAGTAGATCGGTTTTAATCCAGGTATAATCGGAACAGTAATACCATTTTCGCGACAATCTTTTACAAATGCATGAAACTTGGCATTATCAAAAAACATTTGCGTAATAATATAGTCTGCTCCGGCTTCAACTTTCTTTTTTAGATGCTGAAGATCTGTATCGCGATTAGGCGCTTCAAAATGTTTTTCAGGATAACCGGCTACCCCAATACAAAACTTAGTTTTTTGTGTATCACGAAGTTCTTCTTCCAGATAGATTCCATCATTAAGCGATACAACTTGACGTAATAAATCTACTGCATATTTATGTCCGCCGGGCTCAGGTTCAAATGTGCTTTCATTTTTAGCTGCATCTCCACGTAAGACCAAAACATTATCGATACCTAAGTAATTCAGATTGATGAGTGCGTCTTCTGTTTCGTTTACACTGAAACCGCCGCATATTAAATGGGGAACTGTATCTACATTATAACGATTCATAATTGCTGCACAAATACTTTCTGTTCCAGGTCTTTTGCGAACAACTACTTTTTCAAAACTGCCGTCAGCTCTCTTTTTAAAAACATGCTCACTGCGATGGTAAGTCACATTGATAAAAGAGGGGTTGAAAGCCATTAATGGATCCAGGTGTCTGTATAATGCATCAATGCCCTTTCCTTTTAGGGGGGGGAGTACTTCAAATGATACAAGGGTACTTTTGGCCTGGTTAATGTGGTCGATGACTTTCATAGGTGTCTAATGTACAAACTTACATACTTTTGTTCTATGCAGTTGAAGATACGTACCGAAAACCTGGTCAAACGCTATGGTACACGAACAGTTGTTAACCAAGTCTCTTTTGAAGTTAAGCAAGGCGAGATCGTAGGTTTATTGGGTCCTAATGGTGCTGGTAAAACAACTTCCTTTTATCAAGTAGTGGGACTTATTAAACCTGATTCGGGTACCGTTTATTTAAATGATCAGGATATCACAGCATTACCCATGTATAAAAGAGCTCAAATGGGCATTGGCTATTTGCCTCAAGAGGCATCTGTATTTAGAAAGCTGAGTGTGGAGGATAATATATCGGCTGTATTAGAAATGACCACTCTCTCCAAGCAAGAGCAACGCAATAAATTGGAATCACTTTTGGAAGAATTCAGATTGGGCCACGTTCGTAAAAGTAATGGAGATGTATTGAGTGGGGGTGAAAGAAGAAGAACAGAGATTGCCCGCGCATTGGCAGTAGATCCTAAGTTTATATTGTTAGACGAACCCTTTGCCGGTATCGATCCGATTGCTGTAGAGGATATTCAGGCAATTGTTGCTAAACTCAAGTTTAAGAATATTGGTATTTTAATCACCGATCATAACGTAACAGAGACACTATCGATTTGTGACCGGGCTTATTTGTTAATAGAAGGACGCATCTTTAAACATGGAAGTGCAGAGGAATTAGCGGCTGACGAACAAGTACGAAAATTATACCTGGGTCGCAATTTTGAACTCAAACGTAAAGACTGGATCTACGAAGAGGCCATGCAAAATCAATCTTCTACTCATTGATTTATTTTAAATTGACGCATGGATTACAAACAGCTTCCTAAAATTGAGTTACATCTCCATTTGGATTGTAGTTTAAGTTATGAGGTTGTTCATACAATCGACCCCTCTGTAACGCGTGAGCAATTTGAGTCAGAATTTATTGCTCCGGTTTGTTCTACCGATTTATTGGAATATATCAAACGATCTGCAAGAGGATATCTGCTTATGCAGACCCCTGAGCAGTTGCGATTAGTTACGCTGGATCTACTTCGACAAATGGATGAGGATGGGGTGGTGTATGTTGAGATTCGTTTTGCCCCCTTACTTCATACATTAAAAGGACTAACACCTGTTGAGATAATTAATCATGTGCAACATGCTTTGCAAGATGGTTCAAAATTATATAAAGTAATTCCGCGTCTTATTCTTTGCACCTTGCGTCATTATAGTGAAGAGGAGAGTATGATGACAGTTCAATTAGCGGAACAGTTTATAAGTGACGGATGGGTAGTTGGATTTGATATTGCGGGCGATGAAGCAGGCTACCCAGTTACTACTCACCAAAAGGCATTTGAGTTTGCGCAACAAAAAGGTATTCCTTGTACTGCGCATGCTGGTGAAGCCTGTGGCGCCTCTAGTGTTTGGGATGTTTTACATCACTTTCATCCAAGTCGAATCGGACATGGAGTACGCAGCACCGAAGACCCACGCTTACTTACCCATCTTCGTGAAAAAAATATTCACCTGGAAGTATGTCCAAGCAGTAATCTTCGAACTAATGTTTATTCATCCTATGCTGCTCATGTTATTGATAAATTGTATAAAGAGGGTATCTCGGTTAGTGTGAACACCGATGCAAGAACGGTAACGCCTGTAACATTAAGTGGTGAATATGCGTCTATTGCTGCAACCTTTGGATGGACGCTGGCGGATTTTTTAGCCTGTAATTTACAGGCTGTGGATCACTGCTTTGCCCCCGCTGAAATCAAGGAGCAGCTTCGCACGCAACTGCTAAACTCATATAGCTAATAATTTTTGGTTAATTTTCCTTACCGATGAATCTTTTGTCTCCGGCAATATCCTCATTGGCCCGGTTAAGATCGTGGCGCATACAAGCATGGCGAGATAATCCTATGAATGCCCAGCGTGAGGTATTGCAAAATTTAGTGGCATCTGCACAGTATACTGAGTTTGGTCGTCAATATAATTTTTCAAGTTTATTTAATGTTAAGTCCTTTAAAGAAGCAGTTCCTATCCACGATTATGATCACCTAAAGCCCTATATCGAACGCATCATGGAGGGAGAACAAAACATTCTTTGGAATACTCCTATCAATTGGTTTGCCAAAAGCAGTGGCACTACCAGTGATCGTAGTAAGTTTATTCCGGTAAGTGAAGAATGTTTACAGGAAGGACATTACCGTGCTTCTAAGGATGTGTTGACACTTTATTATTGTAATCGCCCTGACTCTGCATTACTCACAGGTAAAGGATTAATTATTGGAGGAAGTCATACGCTGAGTCCAATTAATCCAGAAGCTCAAGTAGGCGATCTTAGTGCAGTGCTTTTGCAGAATACTCCCTTTTGGGGTCATTGGCTGCGGACTCCGGAACTCAATATTGCTTTAATGGAGGAGTGGGAGTCCAAAATTGAAAAACTTGCACAAAGTACTATTCAGGAAAATGTTACTTCGATTTCCGGAGTTCCTACGTGGACGCTGGTTTTATTCAAACGAATTTTAGAATTGACCGGAAAGCAGTCCATCGCTGAGGTATGGCCATCGCTAGAACTTTATCTGCATGGAGGAGTCGCCTTCGCACCTTATCGTCAGCAATTCTCCAAATTGCTGGGAAAGGAAGTCACTTTCATGAATATGTATAATGCGAGTGAAGGA
>JBILMC010000176.1:0-3373 GCA_044375755.1 Chitinophagaceae bacterium | reverse complement strand
GCATATCCAATACAAACGAGTGGCGGTTCCATCCCATAATAACGTAAAAAATGCAACCATGAAAAAAATCGTGATTCCATAAAAAACAAAAAGTGCTTTCTTTCTACTTCGTAAATATTGACTGAGTAAACCAATTAATATATCACCAATAGAAATAGCCGCATACGCATACATAATTGCTTTCCCAGGATCAATTTTTTCTTTGATGCCAAACTCACGGGCAAAATCGTTAGAAAAAGTAATTAAAACCCCAATCACAAACCAGGTAGGAAGTCCAATCAAGATTCCAAAAATGTAACGCTTTAACCGATCTACGCTGGTAAAAAAAGATAGAAAGTTACCTCGCTGCACCTTTTTATCTTTTACTTGATTGTACAAACCCGATTCAAAAACAGAAATACGTAATACCAACAATACAATTCCTAAACCGCCTCCAATGAAATAACAAATACGCCAATCAAATTGCTGTTTCATGAAATAAGCAAGCACCGCACCTGTTAACCCTATCCCTGCAACTAAAGAGGTGGCCACTCCTCTTCTTTCCTTTGGAACAATTTCTGAAACCAGGGTGATACCAGCACCCAACTCTCCCGCCAATCCTAGTCCTGCAATAAACCGAATCCATTTGTACTGCTCAACAGTTTCTACAAATCCGTTTGCAATGTTTGCTAACGAATACAGTACGATAGATCCAAATAATACACTTAATCTTCCTCGCTTATCCCCTATAACGCCTGAAATAATTCCGCCGAGTAAAAGACCCCACATTTGCCATTGAAGAATCAATTCGCCACTTGCCTTTACCTCTTCAGGAGAGAGTCCTAATGACTCAAGACTTGGAACGCGAATAATTCCAAATAAAAGCAAGTCGTAAATATCTACAAAATAACCAAGCGCCGCTACTACTACTGCAACATTGAAAATCGAATGCTTTTTGTTCATCGCAATAAATCATTTTTTTTCACTAGCCGAGCCAAATATCATTTTTACAAGCACGGGAGCAGTCGTCACAAATACAATCCCCAATACAATCACTTCCAAATGCTCCTTTAAATCAAAACCGAATTGAGATAAAATCCATTTTTGTAAAAAATAACCGGCAAATATCATTGACACCACCCAAGACACAGATCCTACAATATTGAAGAAATGAAACTTCTTTTTATCCATTAGAACAATACCTGCAACGATAGGAGCAAAAGTTCTTATTAAGGGCAAAAAACGAGCGCCAATTACTGCAAGGCCTCCGTGCTTTTCATAAAAATCCCGAGCCTGGAATAAATACTTTTTTTTGAACAACAAACGATCCCTCCACTGATACATGGCAGGTCCAACCTGTTTACCTGTCCAATACCCAACGCTGTTTCCAGCAATACCTGCCAGTGCAATCAACCCTGCTAATACAAATAAATCAACCCATTCATTTCTAATTGCACCCAATCCAACTAAGTCTAAAAACTGATAGGCCAGGCCGGGGATAACTTCACCAGCCTTTGTAGTAATCGTATGCGCATAGATCCCTGCAACAAATAGCAAAGAGTCTCCCGGTAAAAAGAATCCAACAAAAAGTCCCGTTTCAGCAAACACAACAAAAAGTAGCAACCATAGTCCGCCGTTTTCTACATAAAACTGTGGCTGCAATAAATTTGTCCAATGAAACATCTCTATTAAATAATCAACTACCATTTAATAAAAGTTCTTTTTAGTTTATCCTTCCAATTCACCTTCCCACTTACTCACCACTGTTGTAGCTAACGCATTCCCTACTACATTTGTTGCAGACCGGAACATATCACAAAAATGATCAATTGGAAGAATAAGTGCTACGCCCTCCGGAGGAATACCGAACATAGAACAGGTAGCCAGCACAATAACCAATGACGCACGAGGAACGCCAGCTATGCCTTTACTCGTCAACATCAATACAACTAACATAGTTAATTGTGTTCCTAAATCAAGAGGTACACCGTATGCCTGTGCAATGGCTAAACTAGCAAAAGTCATATACATCATGCTCCCGTCCAGATTAAAGGAATACCCCAATGGCAACACAAACGAAACGATTTTATCCTTACAACCAAAACGTTCAAGCTCCTCCGTTAACTTTGGGAACACCGCTTCACTACTCGTTGTACTAAATGCGATCAATAAGGGTGTTCCAATGTGACGAAGCAAGCTTTGCATACGGGATCCAATAATCAGATACCCAACGGTCAACAATAAAATCCATAATAGCGCAATTCCCAAAAGGAAATATAAGAAGTAGATAATATAAAACTGGAATATGCCCAACCCCTTTGACGCTACAACGGCAGCTAATGAACCAAACACACCATACGGTGCAAATTGCATCACATAGCCTACCATCTTAAGAATGATATGCGACACAGCATCTAATGCCTTGATAACCGGTTTTGCGTATTCTCCCATTGCTGTAGTTGCTACGCCAAAAAAAAGTGAGAATACAACCAACTGCAATACCTCATTCGTAGACATGGCTTCAATAAAGCTTCGAGGGATCACATGTTCAACAAACTTTTCTAATGAGAACTCCTGTTTTTTAGTAAGCAAATCTTTGACCCCCTCATTATCAGCTTGAGAAAGATTGATAAAAGACCCTGGCTGTAAAATATTAACAAGCACTAAGCCAATTCCCAAGGAAACCAGTGAAGCAGTAATAAACCACAACATGGATTTTCCTCCTACGCGACCCACCGCTTTCAGGTCGCCTAACTTAGCGATTCCCACTACCAAAGTTGAAAAAACAAGTGGTGCAATAATCATTTGCACTAATCGAATAAATATTTTACCCAATAATTTAATCTGCGCAGAAAAAGTCTTTATGAATTCAGGCGAAGCATTTTCATGTACCGCATATCCAACTAGAACGCCTAACACCATCGCTAACAAGATATATTGCGTGAGTCGGTTTTTTTTATTCATGGCAATTCGTTTGTATAGGTAAGAGTTCGAAAATCGGTAAAAAAAGCCGCAATCTGAAATTTACCAAGTAGCAAAAAATAACAATTCACCTGAGGAATTCCTTATCTTACTGACAAAATTGTAGCTGTATGTCAACCCCTTCTTTCAAACCTACCTTGGGACTATTAGATGGCACTATGATCGTAGCTGGCTCTATGATTGGTTCTGGTATTTTTATCGTAAGCGCAGATATCACTAGAAATACAGGAAGCGCCGGATGGTTAATTGCCGTTTGGCTTCTCACGGGGTTTATGACACTTACTGCTGCAGTTAGTTATGGCGAGTTAAGTGGGATGTACCCAAAAGCAGGCGGTCAATATGTCTACTTAAAAGAGGCTTACAGCCCACTCATGGGTTTTTTATACGGATGGAGTTTTTTTGCTGTAATTCA
>JBILMC010000129.1:0-4276 GCA_044375755.1 Chitinophagaceae bacterium | reverse complement strand
GAATTCGTGCAGTAGCTGATCAAATCGGAGCCCTGGTTTTAGCAGACATTGCTCACCCCGCAGGCTTGATCGCAGCAGGCCTTTTAAATGATCCGCTTGATTATTGTCATATTGTTACATCCACCACGCATAAAACCTTACGTGGACCACGCGGAGGAATCATCATGATGCGCAATGACTTTGACAACCCGTATGGAATAAAAGATCCAAAAGGCAATATCCGATCAATGAGTGCATTATTAGACCTAGCTGTGTTTCCAGGTATGCAAGGCGGACCGCTAGAACATGTGATAGCCGGCAAAGCGGTAGCATTTGGTGAAATTTTGGATCAATCATTTACTGCGTATGGTCGTCAAATTATTTCAAATGCACAGGCCATGGCCAAAGCATTTGTAGATAAGGGATACCAACTCATCAGTAATGGAACCGATAATCACTTGATGCTGATTGACCTTCGAAATAAAAATATAACAGGTAAAAAAGCGCAAGAAACACTGGATCGCGCCCATATCACACTAAACAAAAATGCAGTTCCTTTCGATGACAAATCTCCATTTGTTACATCGGGAATTAGAATTGGAGTTCCTGCAGTAACAACCAGAGGACTAAAAGAAAAAGAGATGGAAGTGATCGCAGCGTTAATTGACGAGGTGCTTATGAATGCTGATGATGAAAAAACAATTGAAAGAACAAAGCAAACCGTGAAAGAATTGATGCAAAAGTTTCCGCTTTATCCTGAACTTAGCTAAGATAACGCGCGGTATAACTTTTTTTATTTCTTACTAACTCTTGGGAAGTGCCTTCAAAAACTAATTGACCGCCCCCCTCACCTGCTTCAGGTCCCAGATCTATAATCCAATCCGCTGCGCGTAATACATCTGTATTATGTTCGATAACAACAATGGAGTGGCCCTGCTCAATCAACGCATGAAAGGATTGCAATAGTTTTCCGATATCATGAAAATGTAAACCGGTAGTTGGCTCGTCAAAAATGAAAAGGATTTTTTGAATAGCTCTACTTCTGCCAAGAAATGAAGCCAACTTAACACGCTGCGCCTCTCCACCTGAAAGTGTATTTGCAGATTGGCCAAGTTTAATATAACCCAGCCCTACATCTTGTAATGGAAGCAGTGCTTTTATCAAGGCTGATTCTGATGCAAAAAATTCGATAGCTTGGTCCACACTCATCTCTAAAACATCGTGAATGGATTTCTCTTTATAGGTCACCTCCAACACTTCTTCCTTAAAACGTTTTCCCCCACATGATTCACACCGCAAATGAACATCAGCCAAAAACTGCATCTCGATGAGTTGTTCCCCTTCCCCTTTACACGTATCGCATCGACCTCCATCTACATTAAATGAAAAGTGCTTAGGCTGAAATGCTCTCATCTTACTGAGCGGCTGCTTAGCAAAGAGATCTCGTATCTCATCATAGGCCTTGATATAAGTAACCGGATTACTTCGAGATGATTTTCCAATTGGATTTTGATCTACCCACTCCACCTGAGATAACGCATTAAGATCGCCCTTCAATCCACCAAAAGATCCTGGCTGCAATGAATAATCGCCGAAGTGCCTCAATAAAGCAGGATACAATAGCTGTCTTACCAACGTCGTTTTACCACTGCCACTTACTCCACTAATAGCGCAAAGCACCTGCAAGGGAATTTTAACAGTGATATTTTTAAGATTATGTTGAGTCGCGTTATTGATTTGTAAATATTGATTCCACTTTCGAGGCTTTCCCAATGGCGAAATGGCTAACTCACCTTTCAAATACCGACCGGTTAAACTGGATGGGTTCGCGAGTAGTGCTTTGTAAGCACCTTGGGCAACCACTTCTCCTCCCAAATGCGAAGCTAGCGGTCCCATATCAATAATATGATCTGCTTCATGCATAATCATTGCATCATGTTCAACCACAATTACTGTATTGCCAAGTTCTCGTAATTCTTTCAACACCTTAATCAAATTATCCGTGTCGCGTGGATGCAAGCCAATGGAGGGCTCATCTAAAATATAGAGTGAATCCGTCAGGTTACTTCCTAGGTTTCGAGTCAATTGGATACGCTGACTCTCACCACCACTTAATGTATTCGCTAAGCGATCTAATGTTAAATAGCCTAAACCAACTTTACATAAAGTAGCTAACCGACTGTTAAGTTCTATCAGAATACGTGCTGCGATTTTTTTCTCATGCACAGATAATTTCTTTTCTAAACCTTCTACCCAGTTCAGTAATAGGTGAACGGGCATCCGACAACACTCACCAATGTGTTTACCATTTACCTGAACATACAAAGCCTCTTTGCGTAAGCGATATCCCTCGCAAGTGGGACAGCTGGTTCTACCTCGGTAGCGGCTAAGTAAAACTCGAAATTGTACTTTGTATAAATGCGCCTCCACATCTTTAAAAAAGTCATTAATACCGTATACGCCTTCGCCCCCTTCCCATAATAAGTTAAGTTGACGTGTCGTGAGATCCTGAATAGGTTTATGAATAGGGAAATCCAATTTTTTTGCGCCACGCACAAACTGCTGACGCCACCAATCCATTTTTTCACCTTTCCAGGGAGCTACGGCCCCCTCGTATACACTCAACTTTTTATTGGGAATAACCAGCTCTGCGTCTATTCCAAGAACTTGAGAAAATCCTTCACAGGTTGGGCAGGCTCCAAAGGGATTGTTGAAAGAAAATAAATGAGGTACAGGTTCCTCAAAACAAATACCGTCCTTTTCAAATCGATTACTAAAAAAAAGTGACTTGCTTTCATTGACTATAAGCGTGCATTCTCCATCTCCTTCATAAAATGCAGTGCCCACTGAATCACTGAGTCGATGTAAATCATCTTCATCAAAATCTTTTACCACTATGCGGTCTACCACCAAGCGATCAGGTCTATCTTCAACTAAAGCTTTATCTGTTTTTTCCAACAACGTTTCAATCGTATTCAATTCTCCTTTTACTAAAACACGAGAAAAACCTTTTTGCTGCAAGAGCGAAAGCTCCTCGCGTACAGAGCGTTTTTCTTTACGAATTAAAGGCGCGGTGATATAAACACGATCTCCTTTTTTAAGCTGAGCAATCTTTTCAACAACATCAGTCACCTCATCTTTTTTTACTTCCTCACCCGAAACAGGAGAGATGGTTCTACCGACTCTCGCATATAATAATCGTAAATAATCATAGATCTCCGTCAAGCTACCCACTGTACTTCGAGGTGTTCGCGTAATTACTTTTTGTTCAATCGCGATCGCAGGACTCAATCCTCTGATCGTATCCACATCTGGCTTATCCATTCGATTTAAAAATTGACGAGCATAAGAGTTCAAACTCTCTGCATAGCGTCGCTGCCCCTCCGCATACAATGTATCGATCGCCAGTGAAGATTTACCAGAACCCGAAACGCCGGTAATAACAACCAATTTTCGACGGGGAATTTCCACCGTGACATTTTTCAGGTTGTGCATTCGTGCACCCTTAATAACTATAGGAGAAAGGTCCATTTTGAATGATAAGGGGCAAAGTTACTGGCAATTAACATTTTTTTGGGGCTTTGTTGCTGGCAATCGGACCCTTTCTGATGTACTTTCGAAAAAATCGGTTATATTTATCTTCTGTTTTTTAACAGAACAATCAAACAAACGCCTATCGAAGCATTTCTACGCAATCCGATCACCCCTGGTGGTCTTTATTGAAAACAGCTGTTGTTAAAACAGCATAAAGCGTAGAAACTATGCAAGCGCTATCCAAACTCGCTGATATTGAATTGATTCGTCTTTTTTGTGACGGAAACCAACAGGCTATGGAAATCTTGGTTCTCCGACATAAAGACAAGCTATATACCTCAATTTTTTTTCTTGTCAAAGACAAGTATTTAGCAGAGGATATATTCCAAGATGTATTTATCAAGATTATCGATACGGTTCGTGCGGGTCGGTATACCGAAGAAGGAAAGTTTCTTCCATGGGCCATGCGCATTGCGCACAACTGCTGTGTGGATCATTTTAGAAAAGTAAAACGAACTCCGGTTATTCGTAATGGAGAAAATCAAGACGTTTTTGAAATGATCAGTTTCACAGAAGAGAACGCTGAAACAACGATGATCAGACAACAAAGTCATGACCGTGTTCAACAATTACTATTTCAATTACCCGAAGATCAACGTGAGGTTATCATTCTTCGTCACTATGCAGATATGAGTTTTAAAGACATCGCACAACTTACCAATTGCAGTATTAACACCGCGCTGGGAAGAATGCGCTACGGCCT
>JBILMC010000128.1:0-4281 GCA_044375755.1 Chitinophagaceae bacterium | reverse complement strand
AAATTGCTGATTCTTTCACTGCTGCATGGATGTGTTCTGCAAAGACTAACGCATGAGGTCCGTCTCCGTGTATACAAATCGTTTCAACAGCGCATGCTATGCTACTCCCATTTGTTGTAGTGACTTTTTTTTCTTTCACAAGCTGTAAAACTTGTTTTACGCATTCTGTTGGATTGTCAATCAATGCATTCATTTGTGACCGGGGGGTTAAACTTCCATCTAGTTGATAAGTTCTGTCTGCAAAGCCCTCCGCAACAAATAGTATTTTATGTCTAAATGCTGCCTCTTCGAGAGCACTTTTTGGGGGTCCAAAAAGAGAAAAGCTGGGATTGATTTCAATAAGTGCTTTTGCAATTATTGTTGCAAGCTTGCTATTTTTTGCAGCTTCATTATAGAGTGCGCCGTGCGGTTTCACATGGGTAAGTGGATAGTGTTCTTGAATTGCAATTGAATGAAGCATCTCAATTTGTGTTTTAATTGATTTTTTTAATGTTGCTTCATCGATATCCATTGTTACTCTTCCAAAATTCTCACGATCGGGGTAGGAGGGATGCGCACCAATTGCGACGCCAACCTTTTTGGCTAGTTGTACAGTCTTACGCATACTCTCTTTACTGCCGGTATGTCCACCACAGGCAATACTTATCGAACTAACCAATGGAATAATCGCATTTTCGTTTTCCATTCCCTCACCTGCATCGCAGTTCAGATCTATCTGCTTCATAGTTTACTCGTCAAAAAGTTGAAATTGTAAAGAAACACCGGGTCTGCATTGTCCTACAATTGATAGGTCTGGTGTGTGTACCCGGGCAATTCGAGGATATCCCCCAATGGTTTGTGCGTCAGCACCCAATATAATTGGCATACCAGAAGGTGTAACTTGAATGATGCCCGGCACCACTGCTGTTGAAATTAACTCTGTTTTTTCTTTCAGCAATAAGGGGCTCCCTTGTAATTGATAACCCATTCGATTTGATTGAGGCCCAATCCGCCATTTCTCTTTTATCAGTTGCGACTGAGCGGCATTATCAAACCATCCCCATTCAGGACCTTTATGAATGCGAATTGGGATTTCGTTAAGTTCTAACGCTGGATTCTTTATTTGAATCAAAATATTTTCTTCCGTCCTATGATTGTTTATTTCATCTGCAAACTTAATCCGGTCACCAGCTTTTAGTGCTCGACCTTCTATTCCTCCAATTTGTGCAGGAACATAGGTTGAGCAACTTCCTAATTCAGCATTAACTTTTAATCCCCCTTGAATCGCTAAGTAGGTTCTACATCCAAATTCACTTGGTGATAGTTTTAATGTATCTCCCGCTTTGACAACATGGGCAATATTGTACAGAATGGATTTGTTGTTGATTGTAGCTGTGGCACCCCCTCCAGTCAACGCAATGACCGTAGCCTTTTCAAATTCTATAATTGCACCATGCAGGGTAAATTCAATTAGTGCTTCCTGTCCGCTGTTGCCGCATAACAATTGTGCTAATTCAAATGAATAGCTATCCATGGGACCACTTGCAGGGATTCCCAAATGTCGATAGCCCACTCTTCCTCGGTCTTGAATAAGCGCTTGCACACCTGTTTTATGAATAAAAAGACTCATGGCCAACTTTCAAATTCTGATTTTGAGATAGGATAAAACTGGACCTGGTCTCCGGGTTGTAACAAACAAAGCGGGGTTCGATTTTTGTTGAATAGTGTTAGTGGTGTTTGACCAATCACATGCCATCCTCCAGGCACTTCAAATGGATATATGCCTGTTTGCTTGTTGGCAATGGCGACGCTTCCTGCCTTAATTCGTTGGGAAGGGACCGCTTTTCGTGGGAGGATTAGTTGCTCATTGATTTCTCCCATGTAGGGGAATCCGGGAACAAATCCCATTGCGTAAACTTGGTAAGTACGTTTACTATGAAGCTCAATTATTTTTTCTTTAGAAAGGTTGAGTTGGCAACTTATTTCAAAAAGGTCTGGTGCAAAATATTCTTCATAGCATACTGGAATTTTTTTAATCGGGGATTCATTTTCAAATTCATTCACCGCATCATTGGCCAGCGATACAAGTAGTTGATCAATTTTTTTTATATAGTCAGACCATTTGTGCTCCCTTTTGAAACATAAAGTCAAGCTATTGTAGGAGGGAACAATGTCATCTAGTAATGTAGAGAGTTGTTGCGTTGCCCTTTTTTGTAATCGATTAATTTGTTGAAACGTTTCTGGGCTAATAGGTAAATCTACAGCCAAAGTCACTGCCTGATCATGTATGGGATACCAGTGAAAAACAGCCATGATACAAGATAAGTGATTTCTGCGTCAGGCTTTATTTATTCAACTTGGTAAAAACTTGTAAATGGGGAATGGTTAATACCGCCAGACCAATAAAAACTAGTGATAACATGCCGGTGGGGTCGGTGCTTTTTACAGTGAGAAATATAAAGTATAAAATTCCAATCCATGCCATGGCAGAAAAAGGCATTGCTTTTTTTAGGAGAAAAAGCCAGTCTCTTAGGGACGGGTTTAACTTGAAATGTATTCTGATTTTATCTAGGGATAATACAGAGTGCCAGATTCCAAAATAAAATGCGAAAAAAATCCAAAGAGAGGTGGTGTGTGCTAGCACTAATAAAATGATTTGTTGGAGCGCTGCTAGGTACCAGTATTGCGGCCAAGTGAAATAATCGTTCCTTTTAAAAAATAAAAAACCGTAAATAAGTGCCATTGTGATGAGTGATACGGGATAAAATACATTGCCCCAATTCAAAAAACGCTCTTGATTGATTTGGTTACGTGTGATTGATTCAAAAACGCCGAGTGCTGTTTCTACGTGTCGACTTAGCAGCAATAGAATCCAGCAAAGCCCAAGGAAAAAATAAACTACTTTTTTTGCTTGGTTATTAGTGTTCCCAATCCAATCGATTTCGCCAAAATGAAATGCAGTGATTAAAATAAAAATAAATAAGGCGATTCCGGGTTTCCAAAACCATAAGGCAATATAAAGAGCTGCAGTGAATACATAGCGTAAAAAAATCTTTCGATGATCATTTTGCTGATCTAGTCCACCTTCTATATAAACATCTAACGCGCCATGGGGAATACCTAAAAGCACAAATGTTATTACCATTAAAACTAATTGACTCTTTTCCTGCATAGGAAAGATCTGTTCTAGCAAACAGAGGGCAATACCCGCTATCAACAGAAAGAGTCTAAGTGTAAGTTGCATATTAAAAAAAGGGGGATATTGCTATCCCCCTTTAATTTTTTTGTAGTGCTATTTTAGCTAGCTTTTCTACTCAAGCTGTAGATAACTAAACCAAATCCAATCTTGTTTACAGCATCACCGATGTTGTAGATGATGTTCATATCAAGACCGATATTTTTAAAGCTCTCATACCACTGGCCATCGGCAGTACCGATCAAATAACCAAGCGGATAGATTGCCCAACCTACTAACACAAACCAGCCTAAAGCTGAGTTGGCAGCAGATACAGCAGAACCAGCACTTGTAGCTAGTTTCTTAACATCTCCCATCCATACTTCATATACAATGTAGAAGTAAGCAATGGCACTGATTGTTCCCCAAATGGTAGCGTTGCCTAATCCGGCTTCACCCCAGTAACCTGTAACAAGCATTACTACAGAAGCAAGGATCATCTTCCAAAGTAAGCTGGTAGTACCACCTGATTTTTTTGTGATGAGGTAGAACTCAACGCACATCAGAGGTACAGTCAATAACCAGTCTACATAACGGAAAAAGGTTGGTGATTCCTGTGTCTCTTGGTAATACTCTCTCATGTAATAATAGTGAACTGCTGCAATAAAAGTGATCAAACCTGATACAAGTACCGAGGTACGCCACTCTTTACTGGTGTTGTTCAACTCGAGAAAGAAGAAAACAGAAGCGGCCATCATAGCCATGGTTCCAATGAAAAAAGTGAAAGAGACGTAATCAGTCTTTGCAATCACTCCAATCAGCATTTGTTCGAACATATGTTGAGGTTTTGGTGAACACTGTCAACCCAACTCTCAATGCACAGTTTCTTCTCTGTATGCACTTGCACACAGCGGCAATCGTTGGTAAATCAATAACAAAAGTTAAAAGAAAGTGTTTGAATAATGAAATCTCAAAATTATCTTGTTAATTAATTGAAAATCAATGTAATGTACTTTTACAAAATTTCGCTTAAGGTTGATGGTCAATTAGTTAAACAAAATAAAATTTGTGGATAAAATAGGAAATTTTATCAAAACTGTATGGGGGAGTTTTTCAAAATTGACAGA
>JBILMC010000127.1:0-4289 GCA_044375755.1 Chitinophagaceae bacterium | reverse complement strand
ACCTCCTCGGGTATTGGTAATCGGAAATGCACTGCTGATTTTAGGAATATTTCGATTTTGCTCAAAAAATAATCGCATACTGATTTTATTATTAAGCACATAATCAATAGAAGGTGCAATTCTAATTACTCGTTGTCCACCCGTTCCAAATGCAGTACCTTGATCAAGTTTTGAATTAGCTGTTGCGTCATCACGTAAGCTGAAATCAACTCGCAGGGTAACATCATTATCTAATTTCATACCATTTTTTCCAATTCGAATATCTCTAATCAGCGGCATCCCCTTTTTTCGCCAGTTTAATCCAAACGTGACTTCGGTAGATCTATTTTCGGCTAATTGATAATCAATAAGACTTAAACTAAGTTGACGACTTTTTCTAAATTCAAATCGAGTCTGTAACTGATTTGTAAACGTCATATCGATTTCTATCAAAGGATCAAAAGCCTCCTGAATGGTAATATTTGGAATCAAGAAATAGGGAATGAAATTACCCGTTAGGGTATCTCTAAATGAAGGATAACCAACACGCAATGGGTCGGTAAATAATAGCGCCGTATTGAAACTGTTCATGGAAAAGGTACTCTTATATCCATGACGAATCGAGAAACTTGAAAATATTTTATCTAACCCGGCTAATTTCGAAAGACCATTATAAGTAAGTGTCCAATTAGGCTTTGGCACTAATGCCCTAAATGGATTATGACGAATAGAGGGGTTACTGTTGTCAAATAGCTTAATAGCTGCGGGATCTTTATTAGTATACGCTGCAATGAAGGATGGGATAACAACATCCTGAGCATAACGTCCATACCCTTTATAGTAACCATCCACACCAACTCCCCCACTCTGGTAAGGATTTAAAGCTCCCAACTTTGAGGATAATACTTTTCGATTTAACTCAAATTGCTTGAATGTAGATGACACGACATTAGGATCAAATGCCGAAAATAAAGTTTGATAAGAAATGTAACTAATACTGAAACTACCCAAAGCATAAGGATTCAAACGAGCCAGTCCGGAAAATCCTGTTGTGTCTTTGTACAACTCGCTATACTGTTTGTCAAACGTTTTATCTAGCGAAAGGTCAATGTTTAGGTCACGAATGGGGCTAATTTGAGCATTAACCGATAAGCGTTGGTTATATCGCTGCTGAATCATTGCACTTACCAAAGAGTCGCGAGAAAGCAATCCTTTTTGGCCAAAACGATTTATCCAATTAGTATCAGGCTGATAACCGAATAAATAAGCAACTCCTGGTTGACGGCTTCTAAAATTCATACCCAACAGCTGAGTGCTATCCATGTATCCAGGTAAAGTAGTGCCAAAATCCTCTGTATATTGAATGGAGGTTCGCTTCAGTGCAGTGGCAAAATTTAATACTACGCCGGCCACTCCTCCTACTTCGCCAGCTTGTCTTTGAATTTTCTCGCGAGGCTCTCTTGTTTTGTTTATTCTTTTTTTCCTGATTTTAATAATCTTACCCTCTTTATTTCGAATTGTGTCATATCGATAGCGTAAGGAAGAAGGAGAGAAAACAGAGGGAAGTGAGGGTATTGAATCCCGTTTCTGTCCATCAACATAGGTATTATCACGCGAAGGCGTTGATTTCGTTTCTAAGGTATTTCCAAAAATATCAGGACTAGGTATACCTCCTTTAGCTGCTCGCTTAGCCTTTTGCGACTTTGGCTTTGACTGATCAAATTGATTTAATTGCGCATTCAATCGGTTGTCTCGCAAGTTTCTGCGACCACTTATTCCATTTAGTGCAGCGCGTAAGGTTTTGTTTTTGTTGTAAAGCTCTTCCCACTTTAATTCCCCATTAAGTGTCTTAGTTTGTGTATTCGACAACTTGTTTCCAAGTTCTCTTGCCAATAAAGAAGCAGCAAGCCAATTATACTTTGAATTGTATCCAGCACGTATAGTAGTCCAATCCAATAAAGGAATCTTATTGGTTGGGACATTATAATTCAATGTGAAGTCTTGCTGATAATTTGTAGTACGCCCTCCTCTGAAAAAATTAGATCGGATAGAATCTTTTTTAAATTCAGTATCAATTCGTCCAGGCGGCTCATCCACTCGAGCGTTGTTGGTTGCTGAAAAATCCATTGCAAGGGAGCGAGTCAAATTCCATTGGAGAATATAATAACGATCAAAAGTGAAAAATTTATTGTAGGTCTCCGGTATCTTATAAGGTCCACCACCCACATTACGGGGTCGAGTAGCGCCAAATTGCCTAAACACATCTGCTCGGACAGCGACCTGTGCTGGCGCATAGTTGAAATTAAAGTCTCTAACAAGCGCTAACCATTTTGAATTTGACTTAACAAATTTTTTAAAGGGTTCAATAGTTTTGGCAGGAGGTGCATATGTATATCCTATCACTCCACGAGTTCTCCTCAATTCATCTTGCTCAATCAACGGATTATGAGACAAGGTTTGGATATAGGAGTAGGAAAAGTCAAGATTACTAACGCTCAAAGGAGTCAACTTTTTTCCTTCGGCTCTTATCTTTTTTACATTTGTTAGATTAATTGTTTTGATTGAGGTAACATCCTGTGCATCGGTGCGTATTGAATCCCTTTTATCTGGCGAAGTGGTATTTAATTTTCGTTTCAAATCTATATCGAGATCATAGGGATCGTATTCTGGGGTGGTTGACCGTTGGCTGATACTGGCATAAACAGGTATTTGCAATCCCCAGTTTTTAGGTAATAGTTTACCAGCTTCCATCGTTAGCGAGGCATCTGCATTGAAAACGTCTTCTCGACTTCTCTCATTAACGCGTTGCTCAATTGTACCAAATCCCCTAGAGCGGGCAGATCCAGAAACTGATAGTGTACCCAAATCCGCCAGCTTAATATCTGTACGCGCAAGTGCAGCCCAGCCTCCTTTTTCATCAAGTTGTTGTAAGCGCAATTCATTAAACCAAACTTCGGCACATAATGCCTCCTGCCCAGTATTTTCAACCCCTAGCAAGACGCCACGAACTTCTCCAAGGTTTGGGTTACCCATAATTGCATAGGTGCGTCCGTTAGACAAAGTTTCTTTATAATACCTCGAGGGAGGAATACCTGCTCGATTTCGACGAACTTTTAATTCCATTAAATCCTGCAAGGATAAATTAAGATTATTCTCCAAAGGCCAGATGCGCGCACTATCCCGCTCTCCAAACTCTGTGCGCTTCAGCGGAATTTTTACCTCGTAATAATTTCCATTAAAATCATTACCAATCCGAATTACGGCACGAATATCTTCAGGACGAATCGGTTCTGCGCCCTCAACAGACTCGGCATGTATGAACATTTCCAGCTTTCCATATTGGCGCATGTCCATGTTCATGGTTTTGAAAACTCCTCTTGCCTCTTGAAACGGCATTCCACAGATTTGCATACTGAGTGACTGCTCATTCATCAAAAGCGGAACATTATTATTACTTAATTGCTGTTGGCGCTCAATTCCTGGTGGAATACGATACACAATGGGTTGGCGCTGATCGTTCTCTTCAACATTTACAGATAAAATATTGACAGATGTAAAATCTGGAACAGGAAGTGTCGTATAGTTACCCGTTGTATCAATTTTGTTACGGAATCTTCTCCACTGGTTGCGTAATAGCTCAAGTTTCCCAAATCGCAATACAACTGAATCCTCAAACCCTGTAACAAACATCCGAATGAACCTGATCGATTTGAAATCGGGGATATTTCCAATTTTTTGCTGAAACTGTTCTACAGGAATACGAAACAAATACCAACGCTCTGTCCTAGTTTGTCCATTAGCGAGTGTAACAGTAGGAGTTCTAATATCAGTGATGTAGTTCGTACCAGTAGACATATTTGGCAAAATGTCTACTCGATACTGAAAGTATTCCTCAGACTCGTTCATTGTATTATCTCGATTAAGCTCCTCAGCATCGGGATATTGCGTAAAGGCACTAACAAACTGTGTATTATTACCCGCAATGGGTGAATTGCCATGCGGATTATTAATATTTTTATAGCGACGTAAAATGCCTGCATTTTCCTGGTCAAAACTAACGTCTCGATAAGGCCTGAAATTATCACCAGATGGATCTCGCATTGCTTGTTGATACACAGCAGATCCAGCACCAAAGTTTGCACGAAGTAAATTGAGGTAATCGCTAAATTTTTGTTGCTCTTCTTCATCAGTCAACCCATCAAATCCAACATCTTGATACTGTCGATCAGATGGCGTATTGCTAAATGCATTCGTGACCTGGAGAGGAATTGCTGGAACTTTTCCCCATACTGTAGAACTATCCTCCCGTG
>JBILMC010000126.1:0-4290 GCA_044375755.1 Chitinophagaceae bacterium | reverse complement strand
CCAATTCATTTCTTTCATGTTCAGATCAAGCAAGATCAAGTCTGGGGCTGGATTCTTTTCAAGTGATTGAATCAGCTCCTTCCCATTATTACATTGGTCAGCTACTTTAATTGTGTCAAATTCATTGATGCGTGCAGCAAGCGCGCCACGCAATAATACATGATCATCTACAAGAATTACTCGTATCATAGTGTTGGTTTGAGTAAGGGTATTTTGAAGGTGAGGCAAGATCCTTTTTGAGGCGCACTATCAATGCTCCATTTTCCTTTTAGCTGTCTAACCCGAAAGGCCATATTCTTTAGGCCAGCAGTGAATTCGCTGGTTTGAGGTTTATCAAAACCTACTCCATCATCTGTTACGCTAATTTGTATAAATTCTTTTTCGTAGTGAACGCAAACCCAGGCTTTATAGGCATTGGAGTGTTTAACGACGTTATTTAGGGCTTCTTGAATAATTCGGTATAGAATGATTTCCATTTCGCCAGGCAAGTAGGATCCTTCACCTACAATCTCAAGTGAAGTTTGTATGGACGTGACTTTTGTTATTCTCTCAATTAGTTTTTGGATGGCGGTATGAAGCCCTATCGATTGAATCAAGTCTCCGTTCAATGAGCGGGAGAGTTGGTGAATTTCCTGTAATGTTTCTTGAAGTAAGCTAATTGTATAAATTAGTTTTTCTACTTCAAATTTTTTTTCGAGTTGTTGTAAATTGATTATGGCTAAAAGTAACGTCTGACAAACGTTATCGTGTAATTCAGTAGAAATTTGTTGTAAAGACTGTTCCTGGATCGCAAGCCTCCAACTCAGTGAGGGGGTAGACGTCAAGGTTCGTTGCTTTCCCATAGGATAAAACTATAATTTTCGCCTGCTTGCATTCAACTTATCGGGCCAGTACTATTTGCACTTTTCCCAGTATTTATTCCCCTGTTTGTCGTTTTTAAACTACAAATTCAACAAGCATACAGAACTAAATAGCTCTCTATTTGTAATAAAGTATATGAAAGCTCCTGTTGTACTTTTTTGGTTCAGGCGTGACCTTCGGTTAGAAGATAATCGTGGTTTGTTTGAAGCGTTGAAAAGTGGTCTTCCGGTCCAACCTATTTTTATTTTTGATACCCATATTTTAAATGATTTAGAAGATCGTCAAGACCGTCGGGTTGAATTTATTCATGAGGCGCTTCTCCAAATACAGCAAAGGATTACCTCCTTGGGCGCCTCTATTGATGTACGAATAGGGGATCCTCTTTCAGTTTTTAACCAATTGACAACGGATTATTTTGTCAAAGCGGTTTATACAAATCATGACTACGAGCCGTATGCAAGAGAGCGCGATCAGTTAGTACTTAATTTTCTGGCTGAAAACGGAATTGAATTTTTGACATATAAGGATCAGGTAATTTTTGAAAAGGCAGAAGTTGTAAAAGAGGATGGAAACCCTTACACTGTATTTACTCCATACTCGCGTAGATGGAAAGCAACGTTGCAGAAAAAAGATTGGGCAGCATTTCAATCGCATCAATTACTCGATCAGTTGGATAGAACCTTGCCAATTTCATTTCCTTCCTTAGAGAAAATTGGATTCAAGGCAAGTGGAATTGCTTTTCCAGTTTCTACATGGACGAAAGAGTTGATTGCTGCGTACCAGGCAAAGAGAGATCTTCCTGGTATACGTGGTACCTCACAATTAGGGGTTCATCTTCGTTTTGGTACAATCTCTATTAGAAAGTTGGCAAGTGAAACCAGTACTTGGAGTGAGACTTTTTTGAACGAATTGATTTGGCGTGATTTTTATCATATGATTCTTTGGCATTTTCCGCATGTGGTTGGAAAATCTTTTAAACCTGCATACGATGCGATTAGCTGGAGAAATAAACAGACAGAATTTGAAGCATGGTGTGAAGGACAAACGGGTTATCCTATTGTAGATGCAGGGATGCGTGAGTTGAATACAACTGGCTATATGCATAACCGAGTTCGTATGATAGTGGCGTCTTTTTTGACTAAGCATTTGCTGGTCGACTGGCGTTGGGGGGAGGCTTATTTTGCTAAAAAATTATTGGATTTTGACCTCGCTGCAAACAATGGGGGTTGGCAATGGGCTGCGGGTTCTGGTTGTGATGCAGCTCCTTATTTTCGAGTGTTTAATCCTTATTTGCAAACGCAAAAATTTGATCCACAGTTAACCTACATCCGGAAATGGGTGCCGGAGTTTGAAGAGCTAACCTATACACAGCCTATCGTGCAGCATGAGGTTGCGCGGAAGCGTTGCTTAGAAACTTACGGTAACGCATTGAAGCCCTCTCGTTAAATAAAAAGTGAATTTTCAGAAGCGAAATTGCTTGTTCCTTTTATTTTTTTGTAGGTGTCAAATAATACTTCAATTGCTTTCCTTCCGTCTTGTTGCAAACTGAGTGAGTAGTCGTTTACATAAAGTTGAATATGTTGCCGCATCACCTCTTCTTGCATTTCCTGTGCGTGGTTGACTACAAATTCAGGTAAAGTCGGGTACGCACTCCATGCGTATTCCAGACTCTTTCGAATCAGCCGTTGAACTTTTTTTGCAATTACTTCTGAAAGAGATTGGTGAATTGCTATTCCTCCCAAGGGGATGGGCACCTTTCGTGTTTCTTCCCAGTGCGCGCCCAAATCCATTAATTTTTTTAATCCTTTTTGTTCGTAGGTGAAACGGTTTTCATGGATCAACACTCCCAATGTTGTTTCGCCTTGTAAGACAGCCTCCTCTATGGAAGAAAATAGCATGAACTTTTTTTGTTGGGCAGTTGGAAATGCAATAGAAAATAATAAATGTGCCGTTGTGTTGAATCCTGGGAGTGCCACAGTTTGTGTAGGAACAGTAGTTAAATTGCCGGGCCAGTTTTTTGTAGTAACCAGCAGGGGTCCTACTCCTTTGCCTAATGCACTTCCGGCATCTAGTAGCTTGTAATGAGGTAGAGCGCTAAAAAAGGCAGGGAAGCTGAGTTTAGTGATTGGTAATTTTTCTTCTAGCGCCCATTGATTGAGTGTTTCTACATCTTCTAGCACGGGTTCAAACTCCAATCCCTCTGTATCTATTTTTGAATGAATCAGTGCATCAAAAATAAATGTATCGTTGGGGCAGGGAGAAAATCCAATTTTAATTTTCATAGTGTAGCAACTAGTTTCAATAACTCCACATTTAACTGCAGAATCGCATCCTTCATATTCCAATTTTTCTTATTTCTTTCTGCAATATAATTGCTACAGCTTCTGATTTGTAGAAAAGGAATTTTTTCTTGTAAACCGATATAATGTAATGCTGCGCCCTCCATCGACTCAATTATTGGGTTGAACTGCTCTTGGTAAAAGCGCACCTTTTTTTTGTCAGTGGTAATTTCATTGACTGAGATACCTGTCACTTTCGGAAGACGTACTTTTTTTAATAAAGAGTTATTGTTTACAAGCCATCCTTTTTTATAAGGAAATTGGTTGGCAGGAACCAGCTTCAAATCAAAAAGTGTCTTTAGTGCATTCAGTTCAATGACACTTTGGTCCGCGATGGTTTCTTTCTTTATAAGCACCACTTTCCCCAATGGAAATTCTTTGTTGAAACATCCTCCTACACCTGCCTGAATAATCAAATCAGGTCTTTTTAATTGTAGTTGCTTCTGAAGTGTATAAGAAGTAGCTAAGAGCCCGATGCCTGTGATTAAAACATCCACATTCCATTTATTTGAGGTCACAGTACCTTTTTGCAATGCGCGTATAAAGGGGGCAATCTCAATCGGGGTAGCGGCTATGATCAGGCAATTCATACCCTAAAATTAGCTTAATAAGACTAACTTTGCCTCTTACCCCTTCCTTCGCCCAATGCTGTAGGGAAGAAAAAAGTAAAGCATGGTTTACTTGACGCGAATAGAGCATTTCAATGCTGCACATCGATTATTTAATCCTGACTGGACAACTGAAAAAAACGAGCACGTTTTTGGTAAGTGTGCTAACACTAATTGGCATGGGCACAATTTTGAGTTGTACGTTACGGTAAAAGGGTTGCCTGATCCTGAGACCGGATTTATTTTTGATGCAAAAAAATTATCGCTGGTCATTAAGGAACGTGTGATTGAAAAATTGGATCATCGAAATCTCAACCTTGACGTTGATTTTATGCAGGGGAAACTTTGTTCAATTGAGAATTTGGTGATGGGTATTTGGCAGGAGTTATTACCAGGTCTTCCGGACCGAGTTCAGTTACACTGTGTCAAACTGGTAGAAACACCAAAAATTTATATCGAGTATTATGGCGAATAGAGTAGCA
>JBILMC010000125.1:0-4323 GCA_044375755.1 Chitinophagaceae bacterium | reverse complement strand
CTTGAACACCCATCGACTGTCGTTGAGAACGTTGATTAGCTAACACGGTGGTGACAAATAACTTTCCAAATTGAAGTTGTGTCTTGACGCCAAATAATGATTGTGCGCCTGGTATTAATGTACTTTTAGATGCAAATGAGGTGTTGCCAGCTTCAAATCTTTTAACAATATCATCCTCCTTTCCCTTAAAATCTAATTTCAGCTGGTTATCAAAATTAAAATTGGCTAACGTGTTATAATTTATTGGAAGCTTTAACTTTTCTCCAATCTGCGCGTCCATTTGCAATTGAGAATTCATATTGAAATCAAAACCTCCATTTCGGCGTGCCCGCTCTGGCAATGTTGGATTTTTAATATTTTGCCCCTGGTACCCAGCTAGAAAATCGACATACCCGGCAGGTTTAACTTCGATCTTAACTTTTCCATCTGTACCTACCCCTATTATGCGATTAAACCAATCATTATTTACTCTGAAAAGCGGACTTTTAGGTTTTCGATTCAATTCGGTCAATAACGATGCCCTCGTTTTAAAATAATCTACCTCATCTTTACGAGACTGCATTTTCAAAAACTCATCGCGTGAATAAGAAATTGGATTTCTATAATTTCTACTCCCGATTTTTTCAACAATTGTATAGCGACGAGAGATAGGATCGTACTCCACTCGACGGCGAGTGAAAAAAGTATCCCTCAAATCAAAGCTGTTGTTACCCCGAGATGAAAGAGGATCCCCATATCGATCATAGATTGGAAAACGCAGGGTGTCTTCAAGACTATGCGGCCAACTTATTCCAAAAACAGAACTAGGATTAAAAAAAATGACGAGTGACAAAAAAAGCCACAAGATATTTTGAGCAACGCGATTCAAACTTCAAATCAGATTAGTTAGGGTTTCTCAAAGGGATCGAAGTGCCATTTTAACCAGGTCCTCCACTCCCAATTCGGGATTCGCTTTAAGCGCTTTCTCCACCACCTGGGCAGCAGCCTGTTTAGGGATGCCCAAGGCAGTCAAGGCATTTAACGCATCTTGTTGCAAAGTATTGTTTATCAGGGTAGAATTATTTGTCAAGGGAATGATTTTGGACAGTTTGTCCTTGAGTTCCAGCACCAAGCGTTCTGCGGTCTTTTTTCCTATCCCCTTTATGGATTCCAATGCTTTGACATTAGATTGTACAATGGCAGCAATTAACTCCTCTGGTTTGAGATAGGAAAGCATCACTCGAGCAGTGCTGGCACCCACCCCAGAAACGCTTATAAGATGTTGAAAGAGATCCCTTTCTGACTTTTCTGCAAACCCATATAAGAGATGAGCGTCCTCCCGAACCAGAAATAGGGTATACAAAAGACCCTCTGCCTTGTCCTGGATATTCGAATAGGTATGCAGACTGATATGCACCTCATAGCCTACCCCATTTACATCCAGCCAAACACAGGTGGGAGATTTTTCTACGAATTGTCCGCGCAAGAAACTGATCATACCCGCAAGTTAAGAAGTGACCCCTGCTTTACCTTAATTTTGTCCACTTTTTAACCCTGCAAAATGAGCCATAAAATTCACGCAGCTATCACTGCGGTTGCGGGCCATGTCCCTGCTGACAAACTCACGAATCAGGACCTTGAAAAAATGGTCGATACCAATGATGAGTGGATCAGAACCCGCACCGGAATCACAGAACGAAGAATTTTAAAAGAGCCTGGAAAAGCTACTTCTGATATGGTCGTACCTGCGGTGCAAGAGCTCTGCAAAAAAAGAGGAATCAGCCCCGAAGAGATAGACTGCTTGATTGTGGGCACTGTTACCCCCGACATGGTTTTTCCTTCTACTGCTAACCTGGTTTGTCATAAAATTGGAGCTGTTAATGCCTGGGGATATGACTTGTCTGCTGCCTGTTCAGGGTTTCTTTTTGCACTGGCACAAGGAGCTTCACTCATTGAGAGTGGACGCTACAAAAAAGTAGTAGTATGTGGCGCAGATAAAATGAGTGCCATTGTTGATTATTCCGATCGTGCCACTTGTATCATTTTTGGAGATGGTGCCGGCGCTGTATTATTAGAGCCCACTGAATCTGCTTTTGGATTTATGGATTCAATTTTAAAATCAGATGGCAGTGGCGGGCAGTACCTACATATGAAAGCCGGAGGATCATTAAAACCAGCAAGTGTAGAAACCGTAACCAACCGTGAACATTATGCTTATCAGGAGGGACAGGCTGTATTCAAGTTTGCAGTAAAAGGAATGGCGGATGTTAGCGCAGAGCTCATGGAAAAAAATAAATTGAAAGCAGAAGATATTGCCTGGCTGGTTCCTCATCAAGCCAATTTGCGCATCATTGATGCTACTGCAAATCGTATGGGCATTGGAACAGAAAAAGTAATGATAAATATCCAACGCTTTGGCAACACCACAGCTGCAACTATTCCACTTTGTTTATGGGAATGGGAAAAGCAACTTAAAAAAGGGGATAATATTATTCTAGCAGCATTTGGAGGTGGATTTACCTGGGGAGCCATCTGGATCAAATGGGCTTACGACACTAAATAAACTTAACTTGTAACAAAGCTTGTCTATGAAAAAAAATAACCTAAAGGGATGGGGATCTGTTGCAGTACATAGTGGACATCAAAAAGATCCTAACTATGCGCACCTTACTCCCATTTATGCGAGCAGTACCTACATTTTTGATTCTGCAGAGCAAGGGATGCACCGATTTACGGGACAAGAAAAAGGATATATCTATGGCCGGTGGGGTAGCCCCTCCATTACTGAGGCAGAAGAAAAAATTACTGCATTGGAAACGTATGGAACTTCTGTAGAGGCTACAGCAATTTTACATGCATCGGGTATGGCTGCCATTACTACCTTATTGATGAGTACCCTAAGCCAGGGAGATAAAATTCTTTCTCATTTTTCACTTTATGGCGGAACAGACGAGTTAGTCCATCGCATTTTACCCCGCTTTGGTGTTTCAGCAGTCATTGAAGACTTGCGAGATCTTGAAAAAGCAGAATCGGCGCTTCGTCAGGACAAAAGCATTAAAATGGTGTATTTGGAAACACCCGCCAACCCAACAATTCAATGCGTTGATATTGCTGCGTTAAGTGCACTTGCAAAAAAATACAATTGCATTGTTGCCTGTGATAACACTTTTGCCACACCTTATCTTCAGCAACCTTTCACGCTAGGCGCTGATTTTATTGTGCACTCTACCACAAAGTTTTTAAATGGACATGGTACTGCCATTGGAGGTGTATTAGTTGGAAAAGATATAGAGAGAATGAGAGGCCCAATTTATAAATTTCATAAAACCACAGGTGCCAACTCCAATGCCTTTGATTCATTTCTATTAGTGCAGGGTATGAAAACATTGGAGGTTAGGATGGAAAGGCACTGTGCTAACGCGGAACAAGTAGCTCGCTTTTTGGAAGGACATAAGAATGTAAAAAAGGTAAACTACACGGGACTTTCTAGTCATCCAGATTTTGCTATTGCTGCTAAGCAAATGAAACATCCTGGCGCACTTTTGAGTTTTGAAGTGGAGGGAGGGTTACAAGGAGGTATTCAGTTCATGGATAAATTAAATTTTTGTACACGTGCAGTTTCATTGGGCACCTGCGACACATTACTTTCTCATCCTGCTTCCATGACACACTTTAGTGTTCCCAAAGAAGAAAAAGAAAAATATGGAATTACAGAAGGACTCATCAGAATGCATGTAGGAATTGAAACCGTTGATGATATTATAAGCGATTTAGAACAGGCCTTGCAATAACTAAAGAATGGAAATTAAAATACGAAGAGCGGAGTCAAAAGACTGTCCACGCTTGTTGGAACTTATTCATGAATTAGCCGTTTACGAAAAAGCCCCGCAAGAAGTGACTGTTTCGCTGGAGCATTTTGAAAAAAGTGGTTTTGGAGAACAACCTGTATGGTGGGCCTTTGTGGCAGAAGATGAAAAAGGGATACAAGGATTTGCGCTCTATTATATTCGTTATTCCACCTGGAAAGGACAAACCTTATATCTGGAAGACATTATCGTTACAGATAAAAGGAGAGGCAAAGGAATTGGAGGAAAATTGTTTGAACAAATTTTAGCAGAAGCAAAAGAAAGAAAATTGGTGCGTGTGGTATGGCAGGTATTAGAGTGGAACGAACCTGCCATCAACTTTTACAAAAAATATAAAGCTTCATTAGATCCAGAATGGATCAATGGCGCCATTGAAATTAAGTGTTAAGCTACGCCCGCTACAACAGCTTCTTTATGTATTTTTTGAACCAGCCCCTGTAACACTTTACCAGGACCTACTTCGGTAAAATGAGTTGCA
>JBILMC010000196.1:0-2938 GCA_044375755.1 Chitinophagaceae bacterium | reverse complement strand
TACAGCATTATCTTTTTCTAAAACGGCAGCAATAATGGGACCGCTACTCATAAATTCTACTAATTCACCATAAAAAGGGCGCTCACGGTGTACTGCATAAAATTCACCAGCTTTTTCTTTTGAAAGCTTCAATAATTTCATTGCTTTAATCTGAAATCCTTCTTTGATGATGCGGTCTAAAATTGCTCCACTATAACCCTTTTTGAAAGCGTCGGGCTTAATCATAGTAAAAGTACGGTTGGTCATTTTGATGTGTTTTAGCGGCGCAAAGGTAAGTGGATCTTTTCATACCTTTGATACTTAGATGAAACCAATTTCAGCCCTTTATCAGTTTTTAGATACCCCACGTAACATTGTCATCACCACTCACCAAAAGCCAGATGCAGATGCAATGGGTTCCTCTTTATCGCTTTTTCATTATTTAACAAAAAAAGGTCATCGAGTAACAGTTATTTCACCAACTAATTGGGCGGGCTGGATAGGCTGGATGAATGGGGCGGATCAGGTTTTAAATTACGAACAGCAAACCGCAAAGGCAGATCAGATATTGGGTAGTGCTGATTGGCTTTTTTGTCTTGATTTTAATGCTTTCCATCGCACAAAATCGATGGCACAGAAACTGTCAAATCTCTCGTGCACTAAAATTCTAATCGATCATCACCAAGAACCCGATGTTGCTTCTTTTGAATATGGAATTAGTGATACATCAAAAAGTTCCACCTGCGAAATGATCTATGATTTTATAGCGGCTACTGACGGACTTGAACTTCTTGATACGGCTATGGCGGAGTGCATCTATGCCGGGTTGGTAGGGGATACTGGATCTTTTCGTTTTTCATCGGCCCATGCAGGAGTTCATTCAATCGTTGCTGATTTAAAAAGAAGGGGATTGGATCATGGAAAAATTCACGAGGGGCTTTATGATAATTTTTTAGAAAACAGACTTCGTTTTATTGGGCATGTTTTATTGCATCGGATGGAAATTTTCTATGAGTACAATACTGCTCTCATTTCAATTCCCAAATCTGATCTTCTAAAATTCCATATTAAAACTGGTGACACAGAAGGGTTGGTAAACTACCCTCAGTCTATCCAGGGAATTAAGTTTGTGGCACTGGTAATTGACCGAGATGAGGAAAGAAAATGGAGTTTTCGTAGTAAAGGTTCCTTTGATTGCAATACATTTGCCAGAACCTACTTTGAAGGGGGAGGACACTATAACGCTGCTGGGGGTAGAAGTAGTGAATCCCTAGAGGTCGCAGTGGCCCGATTTAAAGAGGTTTTAAAATCACAACAATCTCTACATTAATTAACCAACTATGTCAACATCAATTCGGTTCGCTATCATTTTAATTAGCACTGCTCTTTTTGTATCCTGTAAGGGGCCTGCGTTTCAGAAAACTCCTGGTGGAATGCCTTATCAACTTTTTAGAAGTAAGGATACACAACAAGCCAGAGTAGGAAACTACATCAAGCTTACCCTTACGCAACAAATCATTTCAGAACTATGGACACTTCTGCATGTAGGCGACTCTGTGGCAGCTACTCAAATGATGGACACATTTTTAAAACGTCTTCCTGCTGGAAACCTGCCTCCTGAATTCAAAAAGGGTGATCGAATTCTTACTTACATAAAAGTGTTAGGCATTTTTGAAAATGATAGCCTAAAAACTATTGATGAGAAAAAAGAAAATGAAGCGTACGCTACCAGAGAAAAAGGCGAAGTTGAAAAATTCATTGGTGCAAAACTTTCAAGTATTCAGCGGACTCCAGCTGGTGCATACGTAGAGATAACAGAACCTGGAAATGGTGATTTTATCAAGAAAGGAGAATATGTTTCTGTGAATTACACTGGTAAAACATTTGAAGGAAAAGTTTTTGACAGCAACACGGATTCAACCTTTAAACATATGGAGCCACTCCGTTTTTCAGTTGGGGTGGGTCAGATGATCAAAGGATTTGATGATGCGATGCCTTTTTTGAAGAAAGGAGGTAAGGCTACTATATACATTCCTTCCATGTTAGGTTATGGTGCTGCACCTCCTCCAGGGGGCCCTATCAAACCCTATGACCATTTGTTATTTGAAGTAACAATATTAGATGTGCAGACAAGAGCACCAGATCCTGCTAAGTAGATTAAACTGAACTAACCCTCTCTTAATATAGCTTTCGTATGAGTGAAACATCCTTACAGTATGATCAGGTTGTGACTGGCTGTAAGTATGTTTTTATTAAAAAAGCGACCGATTACGGCACATCCTGGAGAGTCCTTCGAACCATTTCTGTGGTTGACCAGCTTTTTATTAAAGCACAACGGATTAGAACTATTCAGCAAAAGGGAAAGCAACTTGTTGATGATGATATTACTGCTGAGTTCAAGGGAATCATAAATTATGGAGTGATTGGTTTATTGCAACTTCAACTTCCGGCACAGGGAAAAGAGGAAATCCCGGTTGCAGAGTTGTCTTCTTTGTATGACTTTGAAATTAACAAAGCAAAGTCCCTGATGCTAAATAAAAATCATGATTACGGAGAAGCTTGGCGAGATATGAGTCAGGAAAGTTTTGTTGATCTCATCTTAATGAAACTACAGCGAATCAAACAGATACTCGCCAATGATGGTAAAACAATAATCAGCGAGGGTATTGATGCCAATTATTTGGACATTATTAATTACGCCGTATTTGCCTTGATTCTACTATGAGGGGGATCAGTTATTTCATACGCTATTTCGTAAGCATTCTATTTGTTTTTTCTGGTCTCATTAAAGCTAATGACCCTAAAGGCCTTAGTTTTAAAATGCAAGAATTTTTTGAGGTTTGGGGCGTACATGGCTTGAACGATTATACGTTATACTTCGCTGTCATTTTAAATACTGCTGAAATTGTTTTGGGTGTTGCACTTTTTTTAAAGTGGAAACCTTCTTTGACGAACAAAG
>JBILMC010000009.1:0-15491 GCA_044375755.1 Chitinophagaceae bacterium | reverse complement strand
ATCAATTTGGTAAATATGTGAGGCTGGTTTGGGGAGCTAGGGCTGAGCATTTTGATCAGTTAGTAGGAAGTGTAAAAACATGGGATCCCCGACATTCACATTCCACGGTATTGGATATTTTACCAGGAATGAATCTAACGTTAAAATTAGGTGCTACCAATAATCTTCGTTTTTCAGCTTCACAAACAGTTATTCGTCCCGAGCTTCGTGAGCTTTCTTTTCTGAATATTTATGACTTTGAGCTGAATGCCTCTGTACAAGGAAATCCGCAACTCAAGAGGACAAAAATTTCAAATTTTGATATTCGCTATGAGAAATATCCTAGAGCTGGAGAAGTATTAACGGCTGCCTTGTTTTATAAATCTTTTAAGGATCCTATAGAACAGTTATTTAATGAGGGTTCTGGTGGTGCAAGTACATTTAGTTTTCAAAACCCGGCTCGCGCTACAGCTTATGGTGTAGAAGTTGAATTCAGAAAAAAGTTGACATTTAGTGAGGCGTTAAAAAATTTTACTTTCCAAGCTAATGCATCTTACATCAAGAGTCAGGTTAAAGATGTTTCCTTTCAAATTGATAGACCTCTGCAGGGCCAGTCACCTTATCTTATGAATTTCGGTTTAATGTACGATTATGAACCTGCCGGCTTTAGCGCTACTGTTCTTTTTAATCAAATCGGCGAGCGTATTTACCTGGTGGGAGATTTGACATCTGGAGCAGGTTCACCAAATATCTGGGAAGCTCCACGGGCGCTATTTGATCTACAGTGTTCGAAGAAAATTATGGAGAAGCGAGCTGAGATTCGGTTTTCAATTTCTGATCTCTTAAATTCTAGACAGTACTTCTATCAGAATGCAGATAATATTATTCGATTTCAAAAAAGCTTAGATGCTTATCGTTTTACTCGAAGGGCAGGCACTACATATTCGGTAAGTTTTCAATTTAATATTCTTCAATAATAAAAGTCTAAAAATGAAAAAGTGTATTACAGCCACAGTTATTTTATTACTGTTCGCAGTTGCCAGTTGTAGAAAAATAGAAGCAGATGGGGAAATTCAGGTAGTTGTTGTAAATGGAGGGGGCAGTGGTACAGTTGGAAAAACTATCACACTGCAAGGAAGAATTAATGCAGATACGGTCTTACGCAAAGAGAATCTATATGTCCTAAAAGGCTTGGTATACATTGTTGGCAATAAGACAATGACAATTGAGCCAGGTACAACTATTAAGGGGTCCTTTAGCGGTTCCGATGTTGCTGCCTTAATTATCACACGAGGATCAAAAATTATTGCCGAAGGAACGCCAACTGAACCCATTGTATTTACGTCTGCCTCGCCTAATCCTCAATCTGGTGATTGGGGTGGAATTATCATATGTGGCAAAGCTCCTATCAATACAAGCTTTAATGGTGTTAATGGATTATTTCAAGTAGAAGGTGGAATTGATAATGCAAATGGAGATGGCTTAGCTGGTTCGGGTGATGCTGTTGTGCCTGCTGCTGTACCTACGGATAATTCTGGATCTTTAAAATATGTTCGAATAGAGTATGCTGGTTACGCATTTCAGCCCGATAAGGAAGTGAATAGTTTGACTTTAGCAGCAGTTGGTAGCGGAACAACTATTGAGAACGTTGAAGTTACTTACGCAAAGGATGATGCTTTTGAATGGTTTGGGGGTACAGTGAATTGTAAATACCTCATTGCGTATAAAACACAGGATGATGATTTTGATGCTGATAATGGCTTTTCAGGTAAGGTGCAATTTGGTATTGTACTCCGAGATTCATTGATTGCTGATATTTCACGTTCTCAAGCTTTTGAGACTGATAATAATGCAAGCGGTACAACTGCTATGCCTCAGACAACTGCGATATTTAGTAATATAACTGCAATTGGTCCTAGAGCTACCTCTGCTAATATTGGCAATGCGCTTTATCGGGGGGCTGCACACATAAGACGCAACTCAGGGTTGTCTATTTATAATTCTATAATCTTGGGGTGGCCACGAGGAATTGAGATTGATGGCACAACTGGTCGATCCACAATTTTAAATGTTGAAGACAGTACAATTCGATTACGTAACAATACAATTGCTGGTTGTACAGTTGCTACCTTCTTTTCAGGAATCCCGGGTGCAGTAATTAACTCTGATGCTACGTTTGCCACTTGGTTTCTATCATCAATTAATAATAACGAGATTGTTGCTACTACTGCAGATGCTAAATTGATTCAGCCATTCAATTACCAGGCGTTTGATCCTACGCCGTTTGCTGGTTCAAATGGTAATCAGCGAATTTTGACAGGTGCAAAGTTTTCAGATAATAAGTTTACTACTGATACATTTTTTGATAAAACAGTAACATTCAGAGGTGGTGTAGCACCTGCTGGTGTCAACTCAACCTGGTGGAAAGGCTGGACGAAATTCAATTAATCTATTCGTTAATAAATTTAAATGCGAAGCAATGTTTAGTTGCTTCGCATTTTTTATAGGGTGAGCGTAAATCCTATAGTGGTGCCCACTTGCTCTTTACTACGAACATGAATGGTCTCACCATGTGCTTCAATAATATGTTTACATATCGCTAAGCCTAATCCACTTCCTGCAATATCTCGAGAACGTCCCGCATCAGTCCGATAAAAGCGTTCAAAAATCCTGCTCAATTCTTTTTCAGGGATTCCAATTCCATCATCTGTGATCTCGATTAGGGCATGCCGTTCGTCTGTTTTATAGACACTAGCAACAATATGACCATTTTGCTTGCCGTACTTGATAGCGTTTTCAACGAGATTATGTAAGACCTGTCTTATTTTTTCTTTATCTGCAGTAACATATAAAGATGATTCACTCTCTTTTTTTATTTCGCATATGATATGCTGCATTGAAGCTTTTTCAGTTAGTGATTCAAAAACTTCTTTTATTAAATCTTGAATGATGAATGTTTGTTTCTCGAGTGTGATTTCTCCTCGTTCTAATTTTGAGATTTGTTCTAGGTCTTTTAAAAGATTTGATAATCTTTCAATATTATGGCCCGCTTTTTCTAAATATCTTTTATTAATTGAGGGGTTTTCTAGGGCTCCATTTAATAGTGTTTCAATGTAGCCTTGGATTGCAAAAATTGGCGTGCGAAATTCATGGGAAAGATTCTGTAGAAATTCACGTCGGAACTGTTCGTTTTGACGAAGTAGTTCGATCTCTTTCTCGTTTTCATAGGCCCATTCTTCCACCTCTTTTCCTACTTCATCCAATGTCTTAGTAGGTAGTATGTATTTATAATATGTTTCCTCTTTTTTTGTTGCTTTAGTTTTATGAATGAATTTGTAGATCAACCTTATTTTCCGGTTGATAAATTGTTCCAGTAAAGAAAAAATAACCCAGTAACTAATAATAAAAATTATTGCAAATGAAAGGAGTCCAGTTGTCCACTTACCTGTAGACCATATAACTAGTATACTTTCTGGAACTGATAAAATAAATGCTGCGAGCAGCGATATTTGTCGCGGGGTAATATTGCTTTCTGGTTTCGACATGGCAAATACCCAGTAAAGATAAGAAAGACAGCAACCTGTTATAATTCAAACTTATATCCAACACCTTTGATTGTTTTTATACAATCAATTCCAAGTTTTTGTCTGATTTTTCGAATATGCACGTCAATCGTGCGATCACCCACAATTACATCATTCCCCCAAATTTGGTTGAGGATTTCATTTCGTAGAAAAACGCGGCCAGGCTTTTGTGCAAGTAGTAATAATAATTCAAATTCTTTTTTTGCAAGCAGAATGGACTCCCCACTTACTGTGACATTGAATTGCTCTGGATTGATTGTAAGTGAGCCTGCGGAGATTATGTTGCCAGTTGATTTAATCTGTCTTCTATACAACGCATTGAGTCGGGTGATCAACACTTTGGGGCTGACGGGTTTTGAAATGTAGTCATCCGCTCCTGTTTCTAGCCCTTTAATTACGGAGCCGTCATCACCAAGTGCTGTCAGCATAACAATCAAGGTCTCCGCAAAGGCGGGCTGTAAACGAAGTAGACGGCAAACCTCAACACCAGATTTTTTGGGCATCATTACGTCTAACAAGATCAAATCTGGTTTTGACTTTTTGGCTTTGTCAAGTGCATCATCCCCATCTTTTGCAACCACTACTTCAAACCCTTCTGCTGCTAAATTATACTCGAGTATCTCGCGGATATCGGGCTCGTCGTCTGCAATCAGTACTTTACGGGCCTTATTTTCCATGGAGGGGTTGTTTGTACAAATTTATCTTTTTATTTCTGGCAATTGAGCATGGGAGGAATGACTGTTTTAAGACTTAATGATAACTTAATATTAACGGCTGAACAGTAACTTCGCTTATTGATGTACCGGACCCTTTTCATATTGATACTTTTTTGTATTTCCTTCCTTTTTGGATTAAACGGGTTTGCGCAAAATTTCACTGACACATTCCCTATTCCTGTTGGGTATAAGCCTGAATTTAGACGAGAGCGAAATCATGACCTAATTTTTGAAGAGCGCCGTTTGATTCTAGAAGGGGATGGTGCAAAGGATATCCGATTCACACCCAGCGATAATTTAACACTCAATAAGGCTTTAACCAGGACGTTGCTGGTTGATATACCGCGTCTTTGTTTTGCTATTGAAACCGATACGGAACTCGATCACCGTTTGAAGGTTAATTATTTGTCTGGCCTGGAAGGCGTGCTCAACTATTTCAGAGAAAATTGGAAACGATCTGGCGCAGAGGGTGTGAAACCTCAGTATTTATCTATGCTCATTGCCAATTATGAGGCCTGTATGCTAGCCGATCGTAAGAGTGAAAGTATTGCGCCATTTGTAGTTGCACTTCCCTATGATGCAGGAACAGCTTTGATGGCGGCAGGGATTTTTGAAAAAAATAGTGGCTATAAAATTTGTAAGGAAAATTTATTACTCAAATACTGTGCGCTGTTTCCTGAAAAAACATTTATTGTTTTGCAACGCAATCCAGATGTTTACTTCGCCGATAGTTTGATCAAGGCTGTTGCACGTTTATTTCCTCGACAATTATATGACTATGCAGCATCTGGTGATCGCCTGGGTAGTCGGATACGGTCAATTAACAATGATCCTTTTGTTGCAATTGTTTCCAAAATGGCGCTTAGTAAAAGTGGGCAACAGTATTTTCCCTTTGTTGATAATATTTTACAAGGAAGAACCTCTATCGAACAGATCGATGCTGTAAAAGAGGATACTTTAGGTTATTACCGGTTACTGGTGGCAACACAAATTGATTATGTGGCACGTGCTATGAGGGGTGATACCGCAATGGAACATCGTATTTTGACCAGTCGCTTAGAAGATAAAGCACGTGCTCATTTTGTTACAGTAATCAATGCGCTCCACAACGAAAAAGATTTGCATGTACGATTTAAAATTTTGCAGCCTTTGACGGCTGCTGAGCTGTATTATTTAGCCGTCTCCTCTGATGGAACTATATATACTTCGAGTTTTGTTCGAGGAGTCTATCCGCTGATGATGACTAAAATTGGGAATCGTGGCGACTCATTGCTAAAGCTCATTCGATTTGATCGTTATCGCAAGTTTATTAAAATGGCTGCAGCCTTCAACACACTGGATGAGTTTTTAGCGTCATTTCCTGCTTCAAAAAAACAAGGGCAGGAAGATCCTGCCAACACATTGATGCGTGCTTTTGTAAAAAATCTTGACAAAACAGATGGATTAGAAGATGGGGCAGACGTGGCGGATTCGTATGCCAGTATAGCAGAGACGCTTCTGCCAGTTGCCAATCGAATGTTGCAGAATATTAAAGAGAATTATAAAGAAGCAGCACAGCGAGGAAGTAGAAAGGGAATGGCCATCTATTCTATATTGGAAAAACTTTTTCTCTCTGCTGATAGCACAAATAAAATAGACTTAACTAAGGAACTAGGTATCCCACCAGTATATCAAGTGCCCTTCAAAGATTTGACAGATGATAGTGGACGCGTAACGGTACAACTATTTATCTATGGGGATAAAGATGGAATTGGTGTATTCCCGGGGCTGGTCAATATGTTTAACAATGCAAACTGGCGAATTGATCAGTCCAGTAAATATTGGGTAAAAGTGAGCTCTAGCAAAGGTCGTCCAGTCAACTTGTACATGAATCGACCATTGCCCGAAGAACGCAATGAGGATGCAAAAGCACAAGAAGAGCTCAATACCTTTTTGCAGCAACAAAAAATTATTCCACGTGTCACTATTAATCGGGGCCATAGTTACAATGCGCCTTACACGATTGCACAAATGTCTCCTGCGTCTAAAATTGTTTTTATGGGCTCATGTGGCGGATATAATATGATTCATGATATCTTGGAAAAAGCGCCGGATGCCCACATCATCGGAACTAAACAAATTGCTGATGCGCCAGTTAATAATCCTTTTTTGCGGTTGTTGATGGAAAAGCTTCGTTCTGGAAGTGATATTGAGTGGATTGGTTTTTGGCAAGAACTGGATCGCATGGTTACAGATAAAATTTTTGAAGATTACGTTCCTCCACATAAAAACTTAGGAGCACTTTTTATAAAAGCATATACTAAAGTAATCGGTACTTCTTCAACTCCTTAATGTGGTAACACCTTCCCGCACTTTTTTCGATTGGAACTTACTTAGAAGAGTATTAGCCTTTGCAGCTCCTTACAAAACTCGTTTTTGGGCTTCTGTTGCGTTGGCGATTCTATTGGCAGTTATTACTCCCATTCGTCCTTTGCTGATTCAACAAACGGTCAATGCGTATATCTTAAAAGAGATTCCGCGCATGGTTGTGTTGGTAACGATGATTCAGATTGGTGTGATCATTATCGAAACAGCCATGCGATTTGGGTTTACTTTTTTAACGGCATCATTAGGTCAATCCGTTGTGATGGATATGCGAACTACCACCTATGAGAAAATACTATGTCTACATCTTTCTCAGTTTGACAAAACGCCTGTAGGGACACTTACTACACGAACTGTCAATGATATCGAGTCTATCAATGATATTTTTGCGGAAGGGCTTGTGCCTATCATTGCAGACCTCCTCTCTATTTTTTGTGTGCTTACTTATATGTTGTGGGCCGACTGGCAATTAACCTTGATTGCACTGATTCCTTTTCCGATTATGATTATTGCCACCTACGTGTTTAAAGAAAGCATCAACCGATCTTTTCATGCTGTGCGTAATGCGGTGGCGGCACTAAATGCCTTTGTACAAGAACATTTAACAGGAATGTCCATTGTGCAGGCCTTTGCAGCGGAAGAGCGAGAAATGGAAAAGTTTAAAGTGATTAATCGTCAGCACCGCGATGCAAATATCAAAGCGATATTCGCCTATTCTGTTTTTTTTCCGGTGGTGGAAATTGTGTTGGCGCTTTCCATTGGGTTGGTGGTGTGGTGGACCTCTAAAGAAGCACTTCATCTTCAGGAAAATCAGCAGGGAACTGTCATTGCATTTATCTTATGTCTCAATTTATTATTTCGTCCACTTCGGGTATTGGCAGATAAGTTTAATGTATTGCAGATGGGGATCATTGCCAGCGAGCGCGTTTTTAAAGTATTAGATAATCCCGAAGCTGCGCCTCCGATTTCTACGCAAACTATTAATCTAGTTCGATTCAAAGGAAAAATCGAATTTGAAAATGTAAAGTTTTCATATCTGCCTGATGTTCCCGTATTAAAAGGAATCTCATTTGTTGCTCAGCCTGGTGAAACAGTGGCATTAATTGGACATACCGGAAGTGGTAAAACATCCATCACCGGGTTGTTGACACGTTTGTATGAATTTCAAGAAGGGGATATTCGGATCGATGATAAATCGGTTACTTCTTATTCCCTAGATGAAATTAGAAGCCAAGTAGGGGTGGTTTTGCAAGATGTTTTCTTGTTCTCCGGCTCTATACTAGATAATATCACTCTTCGTAACCCTTCCATAACGTTGGAAAAAGTAGAGGAGGCCTCTCGCATGATTGGGCTTCATGATTTTATCATGAAATTACCAGGCGGGTACCATTATGACGTGCGGGAACGAGGTGTCGGCCTCTCCATGGGGCAGCGCCAGTTACTCTCCTTTGTAAGAGCATTATTATATAACCCTTCCATATTGATTTTAGATGAGGCCACTTCTTCGATTGACTCAGAAAGCGAGCAATTGATCCAGCTGGCTATCGATACCCTTATCAGGGGACGGACTTCCATTGTGATTGCCCACCGGCTTTCGACTATTCGCAAAGCCAACAGGATCATGGTTTTGGACAAAGGGGTGCTGGTTGAGAGTGGAACCCACGAGCAGTTAATGGCCTTAAATGGACATTATGCCAGGTTGTTTAGGATGCAATTTTCCGTACCCCAATAGCCAGAAAAAATCGGGCTAAAATCGCCTTCCATTTTGTCCGTTTTTCTTCGATTTTTCAAGCACTCACCCCTATCTTTGCGCAAAATTTCGAGGCAGGTATGTGCAGAAGCTGTAAATCTTTCATTCAAACGCTGGTTTTAACCCTCGTTTTTACCTTATCTCCTTTGTTTTTCTGGGCGCAGGAGCATACACAAGAACATGCGCAGGGTGATGCACATGCTGAAGCAACAGCACCTGCTGGCGAAAATGCACAGCCCACTGAAAAAAAGAAATTTGATGCCGCTGAGGTGATTTTTGGTCACGTATTAGACGGGCATGAATATCATTTCATGGACATTGGCGAACATCCGGTTACACTTCCTCTACCCATAATTTTATACTCTCCAACACGGGGCACCTGGGATATTTTTATGTCTTCCAATTTTGAACACGGGCATGCTGCTTTTAAGGGCTACACTATCTTGACTGAGCATTCCATTCATGAATTGGGATTAGATCCAAAGAAATTCTCTGTTGGAACCATTGTTCCGCTCGATGCAAACGGAAAATTTGATCCAACGGTTAAGTACTACGATTTGTCAATGACAAGAAATGTAGTGCAAATGCTGTTGGCCTTAATCGTTTTCACCGTGTTGATGTTCCGTGTGGCAGGACGTTACAAAAAAGGAATTGGAGTTACCTCTGCTCCGCAGGGTTCTCAAAGTTTGTTGGAGCCAGTGATCACCTTTGTGCGTGACGAAGTAGCAAAACCAAATTTGGGTCACAAATACGAGCGTTATCTTCCTTTCTTGTTGACTGTATTCTTTTTTATTTTAGTCAATAACATTTTTGGATTGATTCCAGGTTCTGCTAACGTAACCGGTAATATTGCGTTTACTGTAGTACTCGGTCTACTTTCTTTTGTTGTGATTCTATTCAGTTCAAACAAACATTACTGGGCACACATTTTCAATCCGCCGGGGGTTCCTTTGGGTGTGAAGTTTATTTTAGTGCCGGTTGAATTTCTGAGTGTGTTTATCAAGCCTTTTGCATTGATCATCCGTCTTTTTGCAAACATGGTAGCGGGGCACATTATTATTATTTGTTTGATTTCTTTGATTTTCATTTTTGGAGAACTGAGTCCAATTGCCGGATGGGGTGCTTCTCCACTTTCAATTGGTTTCACTGTATTTATCTACCTGATCGAAGTACTGGTTGCTTTCCTTCAGGCATTTATTTTCACCATGCTCAGTGCGGTGTTCATTGGTCAAGCTTTGGAAGGTGACCATCATGACAGTGCAGAAGGAGCGCATCATTAATTGTTTATTTTTTAACCCTCAATACAACCAACATGGATCTTATGAATGTAATGCTGCTGGCTGAAGTTGCTAACGCAGGTGGTGCAGTAGGCGCAGGTCTTGCTGCTATCGGTGCCGGTATCGGTATCGGTCAGATCGGTAAAGGAGCTCTAGAAGCGATTGCCCGTCAACCTGAAGCTAGTAATGACATCCGCGGTAACATGATCCTTACAGCGGCTCTTGTAGAAGGTGCTGCACTGTTCGCGATCATCGTGGGATTTTTGGCCATGGTACTTTAACCTGGTCTGCAACTACTGCATCTGAAGCACAGGGCGGAGGATGCAGTAGTTCACTTTAAAAAATTGAAACTAGTTATACTATGAATCTGTTAACACCTGGTTTTGGCTTATTGATTTGGACTCTGGTAGCCTTTTTGGTTGTTTTTTTTCTGTTAGCCAAGTATGCATGGCCTGCGATCATAAATGGATTACGTGAGCGTGAAAAGAGTATCGCTACTTCATTGGAGAGTGCCAAGCGTGTACAAGAAGAAATGGCGCAATTGAAAAGTGAAAACGAAGCTTTGTTAGCAAAGGCGCGTGAAGAGCGTGCACAATTGCTTAAAGAAGCTCGTGAAACCAAAGACCGCATTATTGCTGAAGCAAAGGATCAAGCTAAAGCAGAAGCTTCTAAAATAATGGCTGAAACACAGGCGGCAATTCAGGCACAACAAATGGCTGCGTTGACCGAAGTGAAAAACCAGGTAGGTAAGCTGGTGATTGAAGTAAGTGAAAAAGTACTTCGCAAAGAATTAGAAAATAAATCAGCTCAAGAGTCTCACATCAAAGGGCTGGTGGATTCTGTTAAAATGAACTAATCGCACGTCATGCCAAATCCACGTTTAGCTGCTCGTTACGCCAAATCACTACTTGATCTAGCTGTTGAAAAAGGGCAGTTGGAGCAAGTATATGCTGATATGGTGTGGCTACAGGATGTTTGCAAGCAAAGCCGTGATTTTGCCAGCATGCTTCGCAGTCCTATTATTAAATCAGATGTAAAAGGAAAAATTCTTAGTGCAGTCACCAAGACACATTTAAGTGAACTTTCCAATGCATTCAATCAATTACTGGTCAATAAGAATCGCGAGAGTTATCTGCCCGAGATCTGTGCTGCTTTTGTTAATGCATACAAGGAGAGAAAAGGAATCAAGACAGTACAGCTAACAACGGCTACTCCTGCTAGCGACGAAGTAAAGCAGTCTATATTAGACCAGGTTAAAAAATCTGGGGGATATTCTTCCGTTGAACTACAAGAAAAAGTAGATCCGTCCATAATCGGTGGATTTGTTTTACAAGTAGACGATAAACTAGTGGATGCTAGTGTTGCTTACGATTTGAAAGCAATTGCAAAACAATTTGAGAACAACGATTTTGTTTATAAGATAAAATAACAAGTAAATCAAGTTATATGCCAGAGATTAAGCCCGATGAAATTAGTGCGATACTCAGACAACAACTGAGCAACTTTAATGCAACCGCAGATTTAGAAGAGGTAGGAACCGTATTGCAGATTGGTGACGGTATTGCCCGTGTATATGGGTTGGGTAATGTGCGTTATGGTGAGCTCGTAGAATTTGAAAATGGAGTTCGTGCCATTGCATTAAACCTGGAAGAAGATAATGTGGGTGTCGTATTGATGGGAGAAACAGGTGGTATCCAAGAAGGTTCTAAAGTAAAGCGTACCGGTCAGATCGCTTCTATTAAAGTAGGAGAGGGTATGCTGGGTCGTGTGGTTAATACCTTAGGTCAACCTATCGATGGTAAAGGCCCAATCGCTGGCGACTTGTATGAAATGCCACTAGAGCGTAAAGCACCTGGTGTAATATTTAGAGAGCCGGTTAAGGAACCACTTCAAACAGGTATCAAAGCGATTGACGCAATGATTCCGATTGGACGTGGACAGCGTGAGTTAGTAATTGGTGACCGTCAAACTGGTAAAACAGCCATCTGTTTAGATACCATCATCAATCAAAAAGAGTTTTACAAAGCAGGTAAACCTGTATACTGTATCTATGTTGCAATTGGACAAAAGGCTTCCACTATTGCTGGTGTAATGAAGACATTACAAGATAACGGAGCCATGGACTACACAATCATTGTAGCTGCTTCTGCATCTGATCCAGCTCCATTGCAATTCTACGCTCCATTTGCTGGTGCAGCTATTGGAGAATTTTTCCGTGATACCGGTCGTCCTGCCTTGATCATTTATGATGATCTTTCAAAGCAAGCGGTAGCATACCGTGAGGTATCATTGCTTCTGCGTCGCCCTCCTGGACGTGAGGCTTATCCTGGTGACGTATTCTATTTGCACAGTCGTTTGTTAGAGCGTGCGGCAAAAGTGATCAATGACGATAACGTTGCAAAGAACATGAATGATGTACCCGACAGTATCCGTCATTTGATTAAAGGGGGTGGTTCTCTTACTGCTCTTCCAATCATTGAGACACAAGCGGGTGACGTATCTGCCTATATCCCTACCAACGTAATTTCTATCACGGATGGACAGATCTTCTTGGAGACTAACCTCTTCTTGTCGGGTATCCGTCCTGCCATTAACGTGGGTATTTCTGTAAGCCGTGTGGGTGGTAATGCGCAGATCAAGTCAATGAAAAAAGTAGCAGGTACGTTGAAACTCGACCAAGCACTTTACCGTGAGCTAGAGGCTTTCTCTAAGTTTGGTGGAGACCTTGATGCCGCTACAAAAAATGTAATTGACAAGGGTGCTCGTAACGTGGAAATTCTAAAGCAGGCTCAATATTCTCCTTTCACTGTTGAAAAACAAGTAGCCATTATTTATCTCGGAACAAACGGACTTTTGAAAGAAGTTGCGGTGAGCCGAGTGAAGGAATTTGAAGAACACTTCCTGATGGAAATGGACAGCAAACTTCCTGAGGTAATGGCTGAGTTCAAAAAGGGAAATCTGCCTGAAGATGGAATCAAGAAAATGGTTGAATTAGCCAACGGATTGATTCCTCAATATAAAAAGTAAACACCTCCATTGTTAACCGTACGCGGACTCACGAAACGGTTTGGCGAATTCACTGCGGTGGATGACTTATCATTCACGGTGGAGCAGGGACAGGTGTATGGCTTTCTCGGTCAAAATGGAGCGGGCAAGTCAACAACGATTCGAATGTTGTTGACCTTAATTAAACCTACTGCTGGAGAAATCAATTTCTTTGGAAATTCACTAGACAAGAATCGCTCTGCCATACTCTCTCAAATTGGCGCGATTGTTGAAAAGCCAGATCTCTATAAATATCTTACTGCCCAAGAGCATTTAAATTTATTTGCTCGATTGGGAGGTCGTCGCCCTGACCAAAAACGCAATAACGACTTATTACAACAGGTAGGACTTTTGGAAAGAGCCTCTAGTCGTGTGGGCACCTACTCACAAGGGATGCGTCAACGGTTGGCTCTAGCATGTGCTTTAGTTAATGATCCGAAATTGCTCATATTAGATGAGCCTACCAATGGATTAGATCCACAAGGAATTGCAGATATGCGACAGTTGATCCGTTCGTTATGTAAAGAGCAGGGGAAAACGGTGATTGTGTCCTCCCATCTTTTAAGTGAAATTGAAATGATTGCGGATCGTGTGCTGATTATTCACAAAGGAAAAAAAGTAGCTGAAGAGTCTATGCAATCGCTGACCCAAAAAGCTAGTCAGTTAAAGTTGCAGGCTGTGCCAGAAAAGCGATATGTGCTGGAAGCTTATTTTTTATCGTTAACCGGTCATTAATGTTTGTATCCATTTTATATATCGAGTTATTTAAAATATTTCGAAGACCCCGAACCTATATTGCATTTGGTGCCATTGCGCTTATTGTTTTATTAGTCCAATTTGCATTGCGGGTAAATGGAACCGAGTTTATTCGCTTTTTTACAGACAGCCAAGCCGATACATTTGAAATTCCTGAGCAACAGATCCTGAATGGGTATTTTGTTTGTGTCGCCATTTTACATTTGATTTTGATTCATGTTCCGTTACTTGTTGCACTGATTGCAGGTGATATGATTGCGGGTGAAGCGCAAACGGGCACATTAAGAATGTTGGCAGCACAGCCCACCTCGCGTACCACCTTGTTGCTTGCTAAATTTTCTGCGAGTACTGTGTATGTACTCTTATTGTTATTGTGGATGGCCCTTTTTGCTTTGCTTGGAAGCTTGCTTTTATTTGGGCAAGAAGACTTGGTAGTTTTTAGGGAAACCGATTTACATATCATTAGTCAACACGATGTGCTTTGGCGGTTTATTGGAGCATTTATTTATGCCGCACTTGCTCTTACCATGATAGCATCAATGGCCCTATTTCTTTCTGTTTATGCAGAAAATGCCTTGGGTCCCATAGTGGCAACGGTATGCATAGTGATTGTGTTTACTATTATTCAGCAATTAAAAGTCCCTGTCTTTGAGCAAACCATCAACCCTTGGTCTTTCACTACACATATGTTGGGTTGGAAGGGATTTTTTTACGTGGAGAAAAATGCAGAGGGCGTTACCATCAACGGATCGATTGAAAACCCAATGGCTCTATTAAAGAGTGGAATCATATTAGTAGGCTACATATTATTTTTTGTGAGTCTGTCTGTGATTGGCTACCGAAAAAAAGATATTTTATGTTAAGAGTAATTTTTTTCAACTTACTGCTACTCACCGAATTTGGTACTGTACATGCAGCCATTGATCCAACTACCTTATTGGCTGGTGTAAAAAAGAAATATGATTTGGTAAATAATTATAGTGCAGTTGCTCAACTAAAAACGAATGTACTTTTTATAAAAGCACCGGTCTCGTTGGTTACCATTTATTATCGCAAGCCAGACCAACTCAAAATCAAAAATCAAAAAGGAGTCTCTTTTGTTCCTAAGGGGACGGTGAATATTAATTTGAATAATGTTTTGGGTTTACAAAATTTTGAGGCAATCGATGCAGGTATAACAAATATTGATGGAATCAATTGTCAGATTGTGAAAGTGTTCCCTATCAATGATGCTGAAGAAATTACACGTGCAACCTTGTATATCGATCCAGCAAAGCTAGTGGTACTTCGTTCATTAATTAGCACACGTGAAAATGGCACCTATGAAATTCAAATGCGTTACGGCGCATATACAAACTGGGGGCTGCCAGATAAAGTCGTAGTTGAATTTAATACGCGTGATTTTAAACTACCTAAAGGCACGACACTGGATTACGATAATGGGAGTATAAAAAACAACAGTCCTAAAGGCCCTCAAAAAGGGAAAGTAGAGATTTTGTATAAATCCTATTTAATCAACAAAGGAGTAACCGGCGCGCAGTTACAGTAGTTAATCTTCCAGCGCTTCATCTTTTGCATTTGCGAGCATAGCCTTAGAGGCTTTGCGAAGTGGGTTACTACGCATTTCGGCAAAACCATTACGTCGATTAATAATATCAACACATTCAAAGATGGACGTAATAAACGACTGGTGGTCGGCAAGATTTTTTCCCGCAATATCAAAAGCAACACCATGATCGGGTGAAGTCCGAACGGCTGGGAGTCCCGCAGTGAAATTCACTCCTTCGCCCGCTGCAATAGTCTTGAAGGGTATCAATCCTTGATCATGATACATCGCTAGTATGGCATCAAAGTGTTCGTAGCTACCTCTCGCAAAAAATGCATCAGCAGAGTAAGGTCCCACTGCTAGTATATTATTATTTTTTGCCTCCTTAATAGCAGGACGAATGATTGTTTCCTCTTCTTTTCCTATCAACCCTTCGTCCCCGGCATGAGGGTTGAGTGCTAATACTGCAATACG
>JBILMC010000122.1:0-4407 GCA_044375755.1 Chitinophagaceae bacterium | reverse complement strand
GTCCACAACTTATCGAGCGGATTAATACTCGTGTCAATAACATGATACAACAAGGATTAGTAGAAGAGGTAAAAGCCTTGTATTCATTCTCCTCTCTTAATGCCTTGCAGACAGTAGGGTATCAGGAGATTTTCGCTTTTTTAAGTCAACTCATTTCAGTAGAGCAGGCTATTGAACAAATAAAGATCAACACCCGGCAATACGCAAAAAGGCAAATGACATGGTTTAGAAAGCAAGCAGAAATACAATGGTTTGAGCCGACGCAACTTGGTGCAATAAAAGAGTTAATCAAATCACGCTTGCACTAAGATTGCAATTCTCTCTTATATAGTTGAATGGTATTTTCTAATCCCCAAAATAGGGCATCACAGATTAATGCATGTCCAATACTTACTTCCTTTAGCCAGGGAATATGCTGATGAAAATAACGAAGGTTGGAATGATCTAAGTCATGTCCTGCGTTCAATTCGAGGGATAATTCGCGTGCTAACTCTGCAGCTTTTTGATAGGGTGCAATAGCTTTTTCCTTTTCACCCAATTGATAGAGGCGTGCATAATTTTCTGTATATAATTCTATGCGATCAGCACCTGTAGTTTTAGCAGCGCGAATCATTTCATCAATCGGGTCTACAAATAAACTGACCCGAATACCCGCATTTTTAAAAACCGGAATAATCTCTTTTAAGTAGGCTTGATGCGTAAGAGTATCCCATCCGTGATCACTGGTTAATTGTCCCACTGCATCTGGTACAAGTGTCACTTGCGTAGGTTGGGTTTCCAGTACTAGATCTACAAATTTTTGTTCCCGACAATTTCCTTCGATATTGAATTCAGTTGTGATCAGTTTTTTTATGGCACGTACATCGCTATAGCGAATATGTCTTTCGTCGGGTCGAGGATGCACCGTTACGCCATCTGCGCCAAAAGTTTGTACGGCTCGGGTAACCATTTCGAGGTCTGGATTGTTTCCTCCTCTTGTATTGCGAAGGGTCGCAAACTTATTGATATTGACAGATAGCTTTGTCACTCGTGCAAAGATAGAGTCCTACAGTTCTTTCCAAGTATGATCTGCTAATAACTGAACGGCAGCTATGAACTTTTTAAAAGGTCCTGCGCCTCCCCATTCTTTGGGAGAAACTAATGAAACCATATAGCTGTCATCTTTTTTCTCATACAGGTAATAAACCTGACCGATATTAGGTTTGAAGCTAAGTTTGGCGTCGTATATTTTAAGTGAGAGTTCTTTCCTCTTTTGTATTTCTTGCGCTTGCAAGGCTAACAGTTCAATTTGTTGTCTGATCTGGTCCAACTGCATGTTGGTTTGCTCTTCCATAGCTGTTAGGGCCTTGTGCTTAATCAATCCCTCTTCATTAGGCTTGATCACTGCACCCGAAACAGATGCTGAGTAGGGTAATACACTAAGTTGTTTATGGTAGTAGTCTACATTCGTATAGGGCTGACCACTTTCTAAGACCCCTTGCTGTGTTACACGCAAATACCCATTGGGCATAATTTCATGAATCACATGTAAAATTGATTGCCCGCTTTTGTAAAAATGGATTTCAAAGGTGATACCGTCTGCGATGGTGGCTTGAACTTTTTCGGCCCAAGTAGTTTCGGAATAGGGATGTAAATCGCCATCGGCAAGCATGGTATAGTTAGCTGCAAAAGCTTGGTTTTCCAAACTAACCCAATTGTGGTAGATACGTAATTCTTTTTTGCCCTCTGTAGCTTCTATCTTGTAAATGCCACTTTTGGGTCTCCCTCCCTTTTCGTAGGACCCTTTTTCTGGAAAAAGCTGCCAGGAAGCAAGGAAATTGTAAGCCTGTACCATTTGTACTATTACAAAAATAGGGTCGAAAAGTTGGCCATCTTATCTTTATCGTCCAATCTTTCTATGAAAACCTTTAGCGGACAGTTTTACCCCACCTATTTTGCATTTCCTCGGGAAGCCACCCTTTTATTATCAGACCAGTTGTTAAGTATTGGCTACCATGACGAACTAGGCAATCCCATTCGATTAGATTGGAAGTTAAGCGACGTACAAGGTAACTTTTTAATGGGAGAACAATGCAGCCAGTTTATTCATTCTTCTTCTCAAGCTGAATTTAGAGTAAAAAATCAGGAAGCCTTTGACTATTGGAAAGAAATAAAAAAAGAGCATACACTGCCTTGGCACCGAAAAAAACGAACAGGTAACTTGAGAAGAACCGTTGGGCTATTACTTGCGATGTTGCTTGCAGGGTCTTTATTCTATTTTTTGATGATGCCGTGGTTGGCTGAGCAAATGGCCAAGGTCGTATCCATAAAAACGGAGCGTCAACTAGGCGATGGTGTTTTTGAGGCCATGCAGTCTACCCAGCAAGAAGACACCGCAGCAACGCGAGTAGTGAATGAATTTTTTTCTGCCCTGCAAGTTGAAACGGATTATTCGATTCGGATCACCGTGGTAAAGGATGAGGAGGTTAATGCCTTTGCATTACCTGGTGGTCGAATTGTAGTATATACCGGTATCTTAGAAAGTATGGAGAGCTACCCAGAGCTTGCGGCCTTGTTAAGTCACGAGTATTCTCACGTTGAAAAAAGACACGCAACCCGATCTATGTTCCGTTCTATGGGTTCTGAGCTTTTTGTGAGTTTGTTGTTTGGAAAAAGTAGCGCCTTGGCCTCAATATTGGCAGGTCAGGTCAATCAATTGCGAACGCTTAGCTACTCCCGATTGTTGGAGAAAGAGGCTGATTTGGAGGGTTTACGTCTGTTGGCAGCAAGAAACATTGACCCTGCAGGGTTTGAACAGTTATTTAGACATTTAAAAGAAGCAGCCCCTTCTACGGAGATTCCGGAAATGATCAGTAGCCATCCAGATACAGATAATCGTATGAATTATATCAAGATGGCCGCAAAGGGACAAGTGGTGAAGGAAAATTTTCAGCTTCAACGTATTTTTGAAAAAATTAAATAATCACAATCTATGATTTTAACAACAACTGCTTCAATTGAAGGAAGACCTGTTCAGGATTACCTTGGCGTTATCAATGCTCAAAGTATCATTGGCGCCAATATGTTTAAAGATATTTTTGCCGGCTTACGCGATTTGATTGGTGGTCGTAGTAAAACTTACGAGCGCGTAATTGAAGAAGCAAAAGAAGATGCGATGCGTGAACTGACTCAAAAAGCGCAAGCAATGGGTGCAAACGCAGTGGTAGGCATCGACCTAGACTTTGAAACAGTAGGCGCTAGTGGTAGCATGCTAATGGTTATTGCCACGGGTACTGCGGTACGTATCTAAATTTTATTGGTGAAAAGGCTATCAATTTATTTAACGGCATTTGTTGTACTCTTTGGTATTGGCATCCGCGTCGGATTTGCGCAGGACTGTAAAGTGTTGCGCGAAGAAGATTTATTTACCCGCCAGGTTCGATTGAGTTCTGGTTTTATTGAATTGACAGGTGCTTCTGTTACGGTGGATGCTGATAAAAAAGAAATCGATTTACTTTTTTCTTTCAAGACCAATCGGTGTTTTGATGATGGGTGCGCAGCTACCGTAAATTTTGCTGGCACTAAATCAAAATTGTTGCTTCGTAACGGGGGTACCATGAATTGCGAAGGACTTTTTCATTTCATATTTCGCAATGGACCAACAGTTAACTACCAGCTTAAAAAAATGGCAACAACACCTGTGAGTCAAATCGTTTTTACGGATAGAGATCAAAAACTAATTCCTGTTAATTTGGATGAAGCACAGCAACGGGCTTTTATGAAAGCGCTGCAGTGTGTGACGGATGAAGCAGTCAAACTTTTGCAATAAAAAAACCGCTGCAAGCAGCGGTTTTTTTATTTGACTTGTTCCTTTATTAATAACGGTAGTGCTCTGGTTTGAAAGGTCCAGTCTTGCTAATGCCTAAGTACTCGGCCTGCGGAGTAGTCAACTCGTCTAGAACTACGCCGATTTTAGCAAGGTGTAAGCGCGCAACTTTCTCGTCTAAATGTTTGGGTAATACATACACTTTATTCTCATAGTTCTTGTGGTTGTTCCACAATTCAATTTGAGCGAGTGTTTGGTTAGTGAATGAATTGCTCATTACAAACGAAGGGTGTCCGGTTGCACAACCGAGATTTACTAAACGACCTTCTGCCAAAATGATGATATCTTTTCCCTCTACATTATAAATATCAACCTGTGGCTTGATAGTATCTTTTGTATCTCCATAGTTGGTATTCAACCAAGCGATGTCGATTTCAATATCAAAGTGGCCGATGTTACAAACAATGGCTTTGTCTTTCATGCGCTTAAAGTGCTCGCCTGTAATCAGGTCGCGGCAGCCAGAAGCTGTAACTACAATATCTGCTTCACTTACGGCATCAATCATTCTTTTTACTTCAAATCCATCCATAGCAGCTTGAAGG
>JBILMC010000121.1:0-4412 GCA_044375755.1 Chitinophagaceae bacterium | reverse complement strand
TATACCCCTTTAGCCAGCGCATTATTTTCACTCTTTCTATCTACTTTTATTTTGACGGGTTGTCAAAAAATCAATGATGCAACAACAATAGGTAGTGGAGTAATACCCGCTGTAGATAATATCTCAACTTTTGAGACCAATTTATACACCGAGACGGATAATTTCTTATTGTCTGATTCAACACGTGTTCTAACTACAGACGTTATGGCGCTAGGCCATATTCAAAATGATGCTATGTTTGGGCAGGTGCACGCAGATGGCTACTTCTCAATCCTACCCACTAATGCTATGATTTACCCCTTTTACAGGAAGGATTCCATTGTAGCTATTGATTCAGTAATATTATCTATGGCTTATGAGGGCTTGTATGGTGATACGAATACGACTTCTACTTTGAGGGTTTTTGAAATTTCTCAACGTGCGGGTTATGTTGATACTACCTTGTATCGCTACGATCATCCTTCTTTTGCAACCACCAATCAAGAATTAGGTTCCAAAAGCTTTTTGCTAAAACGCCTTAAGGACACTCTTACAATCATACGAAGAAGAGATACGACTAAATTAGTTAACGTGTTGCGTATTCCTCTTGTCAACTCTTTTGGAACACGACTTACTAATTATGACACCACCCAAACTTCCAATGGAGGGTACAGAAGTGATTCGATTTTTAAAACCTTATTTAGAGGGTTTGCAATCCTCTCAGATAATACAGGAAATGGATTAACTTATGTAAATCCTACAAGCACTAACACAAAGTTGATTGTATATTACCGAGTTAAAAAGAATGGTGCGGTAGACACGACATTTACTGAATTTTACCATAGTAAAACAACCCAGGCCAATCTGGTTAAACGAACTCCTGGTGGTGAATGGGCTAGTTATTTAGCAAATAATCAAACGCGGGATGATAAAGTTTTTATTGCTGCTTCACCAGGCTCTGGTGCTACAATCAAAATACCCGGTTTGGATACTTTAAGTAATGTTATTGTTCATAAGGCAGAGTTGATATTAAGTCCTCTTGCGACTGGTCAGCAAGGCTCCTTCGATTTCCCTCCAAACCTTTTACTCGATAGAATTAATACAAGAGGGGATACCGCTTTAACTTTTGATTTGGACATGGGTACCCGCGATAACTTTGGGTCTTTTACCTACGATGTAGGCCGTTTTGGAGGTTCCTTATTGCGAGACAGCACCTATCGCTTTGATATTACACGCTATGTTCAAAAGATAGTTACAAACGACTCCACCAACTATAAGTTAAGGGTCTATGCGCCTGGGAGGACGAATCTATTCTCACCCTTGTATCGTTATTGGGGTTTGGTGCCTGTTAACAGCCGGGTTGCATATGGAAGGGTGGTTTTTGCTGGAGGGGATTATATAAATCCTGCAAAACGTCTTCGTTTACGAATTGTATATTCAAAGCCGTAGTCTTTTATTCTGCATAGACTTATATTTGTGGTCCTAAACCCACATCCATGCCTTATTTATTTACATCTGAGTCTGTTAGCGAGGGACACCCTGATAAAGTTGCAGATCAGATATCTGATGCATTAATTGATAATTTTTTGGCTTTTGATCCCCAATCAAAAGTTGCATGCGAAACACTTGTTACAACTGGACAAGTAGTGTTAGCTGGTGAAGTAAAATCAAAAGCTTATCTAGATGTTCAAGAAATTGCCCGCGGTGTAATTAGCCGAATTGGTTACACTAAAAGCGAATATATGTTTGAAGCTAACAGTTGCGGCATTCTCTCAGCAATTCACGAACAATCCGCTGATATTAATCAAGGAGTTGATCGTAAGAAAAAAGAAGAGCAAGGGGCCGGTGACCAGGGTATGATGTTTGGGTATGCTACTAATGAAACGGAGCATTATATGCCGTTAGCATTAGATCTTGCTCACAACCTTTTAATTGAACTAGCCGCTATTCGTAGGGAGAAGAACTCTAAAATGCCCTATTTGCGCCCAGATGCAAAAAGTCAGGTTACTTTAGAATACGATGATAACAACAGGCCTGTTCGAATCGATGCAATTGTAATATCCACCCAGCATGATGATTTTGATTCAGAGGCTAAGATGTTAGCGCGAATAAAAAAAGACGTAATCTCTATTTTAATTCCTAGAATTAAGTCGAAGTACAAAAAATACGCTAATCTGTTTAATAATGATATTAAGTATCATATTAATCCAACTGGAAAATTTGTGATTGGCGGGCCTCATGGTGATACTGGTTTAACAGGAAGAAAGATTATTGTAGATACATATGGTGGCAAAGGTGCGCATGGTGGTGGTGCATTTAGTGGTAAGGATCCCTCTAAAGTAGACCGATCTGCAGCTTATGCAACTCGTCATATCGCCAAGAATCTTGTTGCTGCAGGTGTGGCTGATGAAATTTTAGTGCAGGTTTCTTATGCAATTGGTGTTGCAAAACCAACGAGCATAAATGTCAACACCTATGGTACTGCCCGCGTTAAATTAACCGATGGGCAAATCGGTAAAATCGTCGAGCAGGTGTTTGATATGCGTCCCTATTTCATTGAACAGCGTTTGAAACTTCGCAACCCTATGTACAGCGAAACTGCTGCTTATGGACATATGGGCCGTGTACCCCGCACAGTAGAAAAGGTCTTTACTGCTCCGGATGGTAAGCAGGTTAAGCGTAAAGTTGAGTTATTTACGTGGGAGAAGCTAGATTATATATCCAAGGTTAAAAAGGCCTTTGGATTAAAATAATAAACGACTAAAACTTAAAAGTTGGACCCGCTGATTTTACAGCGGGTCTTTTTTTTCCTTTCTTTGTTAAGTGAAAGATTTTAGAAAAAGACCCCAACGGCCCAAAAAGAATAAACTAATTGTAGGTGTTACAGCTGTATTGGACGCGTTTAAAACTGCCCAGCCGCTGGATCGTATATACCTTGCAGATTCTTTGCCGGCTTCTTCTGCAAAAGGCATTAGATCACTAGCCAATGAGGCTAATGTTCCTATTCAAGTAGTTCCACGCGTAAAATTAGATAGTTTTAATGTTGGGCAACATGATGGTTGCATTGCTTTAAAGTCTAGGATAGTTTACCAATCTCTCCAGGCCGTAATTGATTGGGTAGTGGGTGAAGGTCGTCTTCCATTACTTTTAATGCTGGATGGAATTACTGACATTAGAAATATTGGGGGAATTGCACGTACAGCTTTTTGCACCGGTGTTGATGCGATAATAATCCCAGACAAAGGGGTGGGCGCTTTGCAAGAAGATGCGATTTTGACTTCTGCAGGTGCCTTGGAAAAAATTGCTGTTTGTCGTGTGGACTCTTTAGTAAAAGCGACAGACACGATGCATTTAAATGGTATTCGTGTCTATGCCACTCAAATGAACGGCCAGCTGTCCATTGAAAAAGTTGATTTTACGGAGCCCTGCTGTATTATTATGGGCAGTGAGGAAAAGGGAGTCTATTCAGCTTTACTTAAAAATGCCGATGCCACAATTTTTATCCCCATGAAGGGTGATTTTGATTCATTCAATGTATCTGTTTCAACTGGCATTGTTTTGTACCAGGCAATGAAACAACGAATATCATGATAAGAGCTGCCGATTCATTACAATTGGTTGAGTGTCCCAGAGATGCTATGCAGGGCTTTTCAAAGTTCATTACAACAGCTGAAAAGATTGCCTACTTTAAAATGTTGTTGGAAGTTGGCTTCCATACTCTTGACATGGGAAGTTTTGTTTCCCCGAGAGCTGTGCCACAACTTGCTGATACAGCTGAAGTGTTAGAGGGTCTTGATACATCCCGAACTACTACGCAATTACTTGTAATTGTAGCAAATGACGAAGGTGCTTTAAAAGCGGCTAATCAAAAAAAAGTAGACAGTATTGGATATCCGCTATCCTTGTCTGATACGTTTCAGTTAAAAAATACTCGTCTTTCAAAACGAGATTCACTAAGTTTACTAGCTCGAATTAAAGAGTTGTGTATAAAACATAATAAATCTCTTGTTGTCTATCTTTCAATGGCTTTTGGTAATCCCTACGGCGAGGAATACAATTCAGAAATGGTTGTTGAGATGGCACATAAAGTGCAACAGATCGGTGCTGATATAATTTCTATCGCTGATACAGTAGGATTATCTACGCCTACACAGATTGAAGCAGTTACTCGATCTGTTTTAGAGGAGATCACCTCTATACCAGTAGGCTTGCACTTGCATGGCGAGGAGAATTACTGGAAAGATAAAATAGAAGCTGGTTATAGAGCTGGGTGTAGACGATTTGATAGTGCCTTAGGGGGATACGGGGGATGTCCATTTACCGGAAGTGAAAAAGTAGGGAATATGGATACAGAAAAATTGGTTAAATGGTTTAGTCAAAATGGAGTACAAACGGGTATTGATATTCCCCACTTAAATGAGTGTGCTGCGAAA
>JBILMC010000139.1:0-4066 GCA_044375755.1 Chitinophagaceae bacterium | reverse complement strand
CAAAAACCCTGTTAAAGTTCTTGTCTATTTTATTTTGGGTATACTCAATCAGATTTCCCTCTTTGGGCAATCAACGGATTCATTACGCTATCCAGAAGAATCGCATTTACAAAACATCCGTCAATTGACATTTGGAGGAGACAATGCAGAGGCTTACTGGAGCTACGATGGAAAATCACTGGTATTTCAACGCACCTCTATTAAAGACGGTATTCCCTGTGACCAAATTTTTGTAGGAAAGGTCCCTGCTTCCCCCAATGATAAATTTGAATATCGTTTAATCAGTACGGGCCAGGGTCGGACTACTTGTGCTTTTTTTACAAAAGACAATAAGCATATCATCTATGCCTCTACACATTTGGCAAGCAAAGAATGTCCTCCTGTTCCAGATCGTACCCAGTATGGAAATAAATACATCTGGCCCTTGTACAGGGGCTACGATATTTTTATGGCCGATCTCACCGGTAAGATTGTAAAGCAATTAACGAACTCTCCTTATTATGATGCAGAAGCTACTATTTCTCCCGATGGGAAAAAGATGATTTATACCAGCACCAAAGATGGAGATATTGAGCTCTATAGCATGGATGTAAAAACCGGAAAAGAAAAAAGAATCACGCATACACTCGGTTACGATGGAGGTGCCTGGTTTAGTCCAGATGGAACAAAAATTATTTGGAGAGCTTCACGTCCTGCAACAGAAGAAGCTGTTAAAGAATATAAAGAGTTATTAGCGGCTGATCTGGTTGCCCCCACCAATATGGAAGTGTGGGTGGCTAATGCCGACGGATCCAACGCCCGACAGGTGACGCAATTTGGTCAGGCAAACTGGGCTCCCACGTTTATGCCGGATAGCAAACGCATCATTTTTGCATCCAATCATGAATACAAACGAGGATTTCCTTTTAACCTTTATACCATCAATGAGGATGGAACTAATCTTCAAAAAGTCAGTCGGGATAAAGGCTTTGATGCGTTCCCTATGTTCAGCCCGGATGGAAAAAAAATCGTTTTTGCTAGTAATCGAAATAACGGTGGTACCCGTGATACAAATGTCTTTATCGCAGACTGGGTAGAGTAAGAAAGGGTCCTTACATTTGTTTATCAAAACAAATACCTATGGAAACAGGATTGCTCCATTTACATAACTTACTTCGTTGGGTTGTACTCTTATTATTATTGCTGGGTCTTTTTCAGGCCTATGCTAAAAAAGAATCAATTCGTCAATCTAGTTTATGGTTGATGATATCCTCACATACGATGTTGCTAATTGGAATTTATCAAACCATTGCAGGACGGTTTGGTTGGCTCTCTCTCCAGTTACCTGAAGGAACCTCAGTTATGAAGGACAAATTCTATCGCTTTTTTCTAATTGAGCATCCCGTATTGATGATCACTTCCGTTGTCTTGATTACAATAGCCAGAGGAAAGGCAAAAGCTTTAAACTTTCGCTCCGTAACCTGGTTATTACTTATCGCATTACTACTCATTCTTGCGGGTATTCCATGGCCGGGAAGAGCTGATATTGGAAGACCGCTTTTTCCTGGTGCTTAATCTAACTCAAGCTCTATGCCACATTATCATAAGCTAGGCTCTATTCCTCATAAAAGGCATACGCAATTCAGAAAGCCTGATGGTTCTTTGTATAGTGAACAACTTTTTTCAACGGAAGGGTTTAGCGATGATTATTCGTTGCTCTATCATTGTCACCCGCCTACACAGATTATTAAAACAGAACCTCAGCAAGATGTGTCTCCACAGATTGCAGAGGAAAAGATGCTGAAGCACCGCAGCTTTGAAGGATTCAATATAAAACCGGCGGCTGATTATTTAGAGAGTCGGGTTCCGGTCCTTGTCAATAGTGATTGCCATATAGTATTGGCTGCGCCTAAGCAAAGCATGACCTCTTATTTCTATAAGAATGCTGACGCAGATGAATTGATTTTTGTGCATGAAGGAACGGGAAAAGTAATTACGCAATACGGCCAACTCCCATTTTCATACGGCGACTATATTATTCTTCCGCGCGGTACGATTTATCAAATTCATTTTGATACACCTGCAAATCGACTTTTTATAGTAGAGTCATTTACTCCGTTGCGTTATCCAAAACGCTATATGAGTAAGTACGGACAATTAATGGAGCATTCTCCATATTGTGAAAGAGATATTCGTCCACCGCAGGATTTAGTAACCTATGATGAAAAAGGCGATTTTTTGATTCGTGCAAAGAAAAAGGGAGTGTTGTACGGGCTTCATTATGGAACCCATCCTTTTGATGTGGTTGGATGGGACGGATGTTGTTATCCTTACATTTTTTCAATCCACGACTTTGAGCCAATTACGGGTCGGGTACATCTACCTCCGCCAACTCACCAAACCTTTGAGACAAACAGTTTTGTGGTTTGTTCTTTTGTTCCCCGCTTATATGATTATCATCCATTAGCAATTCCTGCTCCGTATAATCATAGTAACATTGATAGTGACGAAGTCATTTACTATGTGGATGGCGATTTTATGAGTCGTAAGCGTGTAACCAGAGGGATGATCACGCTTCATCCTGCCGGAATTCCTCATGGCCCACATCCTGGAGCAGTTGAAAAGAGTATTGGGGCCAAAGAAACCAAAGAATTGGCCGTTATGGTTGATACCTTTCGCCCTCTCATGCTAACTAAGCAGGCCTTAGGCATTGAAAATCAAGATTATGTGATGAGCTGGGCCGAGTAGTCTCGGTGTAGCTAAAATTTTACGGTTTTTCTTCGTTATTCACTGATAACGACCTATCTTTGCACCCCTTAAAATCGTATGTCGAAACAACCGCTGATCAAGCAGGATGGAGTCATTTTAGAAGCATTGTCAAACGCAATGTTCAGAGTTAAACTCGAAAATGGCCATGAAATCCTCGCAACGATCTCTGGAAAAATGCGAATGAACTACATCCGTATTTTACCTGGCGATAAGGTTGGTGTGGAACTTTCTCCATATGATTTAACCAGGGGACGGATCAATTTCCGTTATAAATAAGACAGACAAACTAATTATCGATGAAAGTAAGAGCCTCCATCAAAAAGCGCAGCGCGGACTGTAAGATTGTTCGTCGCAAGGGCAAGTTGTACATCATCAACAAAAAAAATCCTCGTTACAAGCAACGTCAGGGTTAATCTAATTAAGCAAACCAATCAATAACAATAATCAGCTATGGCTCGTATCGCCGGTGTCGACTTACCAAAAAACAAGAGAGGAGAAATTGGACTGACCTATATCTATGGAATCGGTCCTGCTACGGCTCGTTACATCCTCGACAAAAACAATATTGATTATAATAAAAAGGTCAATGAGTGGAATGATGATGAACTGAACGGCATTCGTTCGGTAATCACTGAGGAGTTAAAGGTAGAAGGACAGTTACGTTCTGAAGTACAAATGAGCATCAAGCGTTTATTGGATATCGCTTGTTATCGTGGTCTTCGTCATCGTAAAGGTCTTCCTGTTCGTGGACAACGTACCAAAACAAACAGCCGTACACGTAAAGGAAAGCGTAAGACCGTTGCGGGTAAGAAAAAGGCTCCTAAGAAATAATTAATTTAATCGACTACCTCAAGAAAGAAAATGGCAAAAGCACAACAACAGCAGCCCAGCGCAAAAGCAGCTGCTAAAAAAAGAGTGGTAAAAGTAGATGCTTACGGAGATGCACACATTTCCGCCACATTCAATAATATTATTGTGAGTCTGACTAATAAAACAGGTCAGGTTATTTCATGGAGCAGCGCCGGTAAAATGGGTTTTCGCGGTTCTAAGAAAAATACTCCTTACGCTGCGCAGATGGCTGCTGCAGATGCTGCTAAAACAGCATTTGATGCGGGTTTGAAGCGTGTTGATGTATATGTAAAAGGTCCAGGTTCTGGTCGTGAGAGTGCCATTCGTTCCCTTTCTCAAAGCGGAATCGAAGTGGTAATGATTAAGGATGTGACTCCCATTCCACATAATGGTTGCCGTCCTCCCAAGAAGAGAAGAGTATAATTTGACAATTTGACGCCAGTCGTTTCATTTTATTAAAGGGTGCGCG
>JBILMC010000243.1:0-2505 GCA_044375755.1 Chitinophagaceae bacterium | reverse complement strand
TCCAAGAAAAGGATCTCAAAACTGAACTGCGCAATTGTTTGAATCAATTGGGAGACCTAGAGAGACTAGCTGCCCGTCTTGCCTTACGAAAAGTGAATCCAAGAGAGGTTCTTTCCCTAGCTGAGTACTTGAAAGTAATCGGATTAATTTATACCCAATTACAAAATAGTAGTCAGGGTGCCTTAAAAAAAATCAAAACCCAACTTGACCCGTTATCTGAAACCTACCAATTAATTAATTCAACACTGCAAGAGAGTCCATCTATACAAATACAAAAAGGTGACGTAATAGCAGATGGAGTCAACTCGGAGTTGGACGAATTAAGGCAGTTGGCATCCAACGGCAAAAATTACTTGCAAAATTTACAAGAACGAGAGGCTGTCCGTACTGGAATTTCTTCTTTAAAGATTGGCTTCACTAGTGTATTTGGCTATTACTTAGAGGTAACGCATGCACATAAAGAAAAAGTACCTATCGACTGGATTCGTAAGCAAACTCTAACCAATGCTGAACGCTACATTACTACGGAGCTGAAAGAATATGAAGAAAAAATTCTGGGAGCGGAAGAAAAAATGTTAAAAATTGAGTCGGAATTATTTGACCAATTATTATATAAGCTACAAGCCTATATATCTAGTTTACAAAAGAATGCACAGGCACTGGCTACACTGGATTGTTTTTGCTGTTTTGCAACCAATGCTTCCCAATATAATTACTGCAAACCGGTAGTGCACAATGAAGAAAAACTAGAAATAGTTAATGGTAGACATCCAGTTATTGAGCGAAGCCTCCCAGCTGGTCAATCTTACATTGGGAATGACCTCTTCCTTGATAAAGAATCGCAGCAGCTTATTGTACTGACAGGACCCAATATGAGCGGAAAATCTGCACTACTTCGCCAAACTGCCCTATTATGCTTACTCGCTCACATGGGACACTATGTGCCCGCTTCAGCAGCAAATGTCCCAATCACAGACAAAATCTTTACGAGAGTAGGTGCATCCGATAATTTAGCAGGAGGGGAATCCACCTTTATGGTGGAGATGAACGAAACTGCCTCTATCATCAATAACTTAAGCAGCAAGAGCCTGGTTTTATTAGATGAAATTGGAAGAGGCACGGCCACCTATGATGGCGTATCGATAGCTTGGAGTATTGCTGCCTTTCTTCATGAATCGCCACACCGGCCTAAAACCCTATTTGCCACCCATTATCATGAGCTAAATGAGTTGGAAGAGCAGTATATCCGAGCTAAAAACTTTCATATCACTTACCAAGAATCTGGTAATAAAGTAATCTTTTTAAGAAAACTTGCTGCCGGGGGTTCATTACACAGCTTTGGGATTCATGTAGCGCAAATGGCGGGTATGCCACCCGCATTACTTAAAATGGCCGAGGAGAAGCTTGCTGCTTTAGAGAGCCTAACTCAAAAAACGGGATCAAAAAAGAATACATCACACACCATCAGTTCCCCAAGAGAATCTAACATGCAGCTTTCTATTTTTGAAGCCGAAAACCCCCAACTAACCGAATGGAAGGCTTTTTTGGAAACCATTGATATTGAGCGACTGACCCCATTAGAAGCCTTGGTGAAACTTCAGGAAATTAAAAAGAAAATAGGATAGTTTTCCCCACTCCGATCAGACCTTTTTGAAAAATATTGCCAATCAAAAAATTATACTACTTTTACGAAAATCTGTCTCAATGAAACTGCTCCAGACTACTGCCATTTTACTATTTTCTGCTGCTCTTTTATCCTCGCTCGGTGCTTGTAATAGAGACAAGGACCTTTATGTACGCAAAGAATTTGTACGTTCAGAAGTGCCTCTAACTGGTGCACTTAATTTCCCTCCCAGCCCATCTCCAGCACTTGGATCAATGGATTTGAACTACAATACCGGTACTAAACTTTTAACTTATACCATTCGCTGGTCAGGATTATCAGGTCCCATCGCAACTGCTCCAATTCCTGGCATGTCCATTCACGGAATGGCACCAAGCGGATTTCCTGCTAACCCCATCCAGCTATTTACACTATCTAGCATCATACGTTGTTCAACATTTACAAACAACAGTTGCGGATCCTATAGTGGCCGCTTGTTTGTTGATGGCGTCTTGATTACTGAAGAAAATCTTTTAAATGGTGTTTATTATGTTAGCATTAGAACTGCCGCATTTCCCAATGGTGAATTAAGAGGTCAGATCAAATTCTAATTCAAATATTTTTAAAATTTAACCCCGCCTTGGCGGGGTTTTTTATTTGGTTGGATTAAACCAAACAGATTCAGTATTTGTCGCATCGCCTTGATAATTGATCAACAGCTCCTCACCTACCTCGATTGCACGTACTGTTTTAATTCGAATTAATTCTTCTTCAAAGTCCATTTCGTACTCGCAATTACTAGGGCATCCATGATTATAAATTGGAATATACCCCAACGCCATACAACAAGACTGTCGATCTTGGCCCCATTCAAAAATATAATCATGTAGAAGGGTCTGATC
>JBILMC010000118.1:0-4516 GCA_044375755.1 Chitinophagaceae bacterium | reverse complement strand
AATTACCTTATTGCTACTTGCATTATTGAGAGGATTTTTTCTTTTCCTAATGCGGCAAACTATTATTGTCATGAGTAGACATATTGAGTATGCGCAGAAAAATCAAATCTATGCGCAGTATCAACAATTGGATGCAACATTTTTTAAATTGAATCGAACGGGAGATTTGATGAATCGTATAACGGAGGATGTTAGCCGTGTCCGCACTTTTGCAGGTCCTGCTGTGATGTATGTAGCAAACTTAATCTCCATTATTGCATTGTGTGTGTTTTTTATGCTTCGAAGAGACCCGCTTTTAACTATTTATGTTCTTTTACCCTTACCTGTATTAGCTTTTTTGATCTATCACATCAACAACCGAATAAACCAAAAAAGTGAGAGGATACAAGAATTATTATCTGGGTTAACCACACACGCACAGGAGTCCTACGCTGGTATTCGCGTAATTAAATCTTTTACACAGGAGCGATCTCTGCTTTCATTTTACAAGCGATTAAGCAACGACTATCGAAATGAAGTTCTAGGATTAGTAAAAGTTGAAGCACTCTATTTTCCCTCTATCAGTTTGCTAATAGGAATCAGCACGTTGCTAACAATTATGATTGGCGGGTTATATTATATACAAGGGGTGCATGGAATTGGCGTAAATACTATTGTTGAGTTTGTCATGTATATTAACATGTTGACTTTTCCTGTAAGCGCTATTGGCTTAACTGCCAGCATGATTCAACGTGCAGCTGCTTCGCAAAAGAGGATTAATGAATTTCTAAAATTATCTCCAGTTAGGCATGGCGATGCCTGCCTAATTCCTCAAGCATTTGAAAATGAAATCAACTTATCTGGGGTTAGTTTTACATATGCTGAGTCAGGAATTGAGGCAATTAAAAATTTAAATTTTCAATTAAAAAAAGGGGAGCGTATACTTATTTTAGGGAAAACAGGAAGTGGTAAGTCTACTTTGCTCCAATTACTGTTACGATTTTATGAACCTAATAGGGGGCAAATTTATTTTGACCAGCAAGATATTTCGCATTTCAACTTGCAAGCATGGAGGGGCAAAATTGGCTATGTATCTCAAGATGTATTTCTTTTTTCAGATACAATTGCTCAGAATATCTCATTTGGCACTACTTATTCTACCTTGGATAAAATTGAATGGGCTGCAAAATCCGCCTCTATTCACGAAGAGATACTGCAGTTTTCGGATGGCTACACAACAATGGTAGGGGAAAGGGGAGTCACTTTAAGTGGAGGGCAAAAGCAACGAATTTCATTGGCACGAGCTTTTCTGCATGAGCCTGAAATACTGCTGCTTGATGATTGTTTGAGCGCGGTAGATAGCCAGACTGAGCAAAGAATTGCCAATTCCTTAAATAAAGCGTTTTCTGGCATAACAATTTTATTAGCCACGCATCGGATACCTGCTCATCTTACAATGGATAAGGTAATTATTTTAGAAAATGGTGAAATTGTTGAAATAGGAATACCAGCTGAGTTATTGGCAGGGGACAGTATATTCAGGAAAATCTATGAGGGACAACGGCGGGAAGAAAATTTGAATTTACATTAAAACTGATTTGGCTTATTTTCAAAGATTTTTATATTTGTAGTACACCGTATTAACACTTAAAACTGCTAAAATCTATTACAGTGAATTACGAGAGCAACGAAAGGAAGATGGACAGTATCTTTAGTAAAAGACTCCGTGCTGGAAAAAGGCGCACTTATTTTTTTGACGTACGTTCCACTAAGGGGAATGATTACTACCTGACAATTACAGAGAGTAGAAAGCGATTTGATGACAACGGGTATGACCGTCATAAAATTTTCTTGTACAAAGAGGATTTCAACAAATTCGTAAAGGCATTGGGTGAAGCTGTCGATTATGTCAAAACTGAATTAATGCCCAATTTTGATTTTGATGCATTCAACCATGATGAGTCTGAAGAAGAGGGAGCTGGGGTAAGTCCTGCAATGAATGCTCCAACAGAGGGTGCATCAGAGTCTGGCAATTTTGATGAAAGTTCCTCAACATCTACCGGTGACGAGGTTGATAAATGGTAATTCCCAAATATCTGATAATCATTTAGTTAACATTTTAAGAATAGGTTTTTTACCTATTTGTTAAAAGTTTTTAAAAAAACGATTATCTTTCAAATCTAATTACACTTTCTTGATTCAGAGTGCACTAATAACAAAAACAGTATCTATGCAACCAATCTTTACATTGAAGAAAAGATTCCTTCTCTCAATTTTTTCTGTTTTGGCTTTTCTAGGGAGTATCAGCTTCCAGGCCTCCAGCCAAACAACAATTACAACAACTGGGACCAACTATAGTGGAACCAATTTTTTGGCTGGTCCTGCATTCGTGACTTTTGCAGTACAAAACACAAACTCTTTTGATATTGCTATCACTAGTATAGGGTGTTTTGGAAACACTAGTGCCTCTCCTGCACCTCTTCAACCGACTCTCTGGATGTCTTCCACCTCCTTATCTGGTGCACCTGGTGCAATTGGTAGTCCAAACTGGACATCCGTAGCTGTTGGTTCATCAATTACCGTTTCATCAAATGGTATAGTACCCTTCTTGTCCAACTTAGTTTTAGTAATTCCTGCTGGTCAAACAAGAAGGTTCGCTTTGTCCTCTGATGGTGGTATGGCATACAGCGGTACTTCAGCTACAGTGCCCACCCCAAATACCCACTCTGCTGGTGGGGTTAACTTGTTAGTTGGAAATGCCGATGTATCTGGCTCAGGTGTAGGTTATGCAGGTGTTTTCCCATCTGGATCAACTTTTACTCCTAGATTTTTTACAGGAACTATTACATTCATTCAGGCATCAGCTTGCGCTGGAACTCCTGCTCCTGGTAATACTGTATCATCTGTAAGTACTGTTTGCCCAGGTGTTAATTTCACGCTTTCCCTTCAAAATAATTTCACTACAACTGGAATCACTTATCAGTGGCAATCATCTGCCGATGGATCAACCTGGACAAATGTCACAGGTGCAACAAATGCTACTTTGACTCGCACACAGACTGCAGCTACCTATTACCGTTGTCAAGTAACTTGTGCTGGAAATACAGGAACTTCTAATTCTGTTTTGGTTGCTCTTTCTCCTAATTCTTCTTGTTATTGTGCTGCAGGTGCTACTAGTACTGCATTTGAAAAAATTTCAAATGTTACATTTGGAACAATCAATAATAATTCTACTTCATCTGCTGGCTATGAAAATTTCTTAACGCAGTCTACAAACGTAATAGCTGGTCAGACTTTACCGATTTCCGTATCTATCTCTGGTGGATTTAGCTCTGATCAGGTATTGGTATGGATCGACTTCAACCAGGATGGTGACTTCACAGACGCTGGTGAAAATGTTTACACTTCATCTCAGGGTGTTGGCCCACATGTTGGGAACATTACTATTCCATCTACCGCATCTATTGGATCTACTCGTATGCGTGTAAGGATGCATGATGCTGCATTGGGTCCAAATGCGACCTCTTGTGGAAATTCCGCTTATGGCCAAGTTGAAGATTATTCTGTAAGTATTCAGCCATGCGTTCAAGGTTCATTTACAACCCAACCTGCAAGCTCTACAATCACTTGTGGAGGAAATGCAACCTTTACTGTTGCAGCCTCGGGATCTGTTCCAACATTCACTTGGCAGTTCCGCACCAGTGCTACAGGTATTTGGCAAGAATTGCCTAACGGTGGCATCGTGAGTGGGGCAACTACAGCTACATTAACTTTAACAAATGTTCCAGCCACCTGGAGCGGATATGAAATCAGAAGCATAGTACGTGGTCCATGTATTGGTGCCACACCAAGTAGTGCAGCTTCTTTGACGGTTAACCCAATTCAAACTGTTGTTAGCCCTTCTTCCGCAATCATTTGTCGTGGTGATTTACAACGTCTTACTATAACTAACTTTGCATCTACGTCAGCCCCGATGACATCTACCTTCACTTCTACGGATGTTCCAAAGGCTATTCCTGATGCAAATGCTGCGGGTGTATCTAGTAACTTAACTGTCAGCGGTCTTCCTGCTGGAGCAACCATTACCGGTCTTGCGGTTAAATTCACTATTGCAAATCATACTTGGCCTGGTGACGTTGCAGTTGCTTTACGAACACCAAATGGTCAGGTATTGAATCTAGACTACTACATTTCTGGAACTGGTTTTGGTCCTGGAAATGGTATGATAAACACTGTCATAAGTTCTACTGGTACTGTTGCTTTAAGCGCTTCCACTTCTCCAACCTTTACGGGTACATTTAGAGCGGATAGAGACGGAAGGTCAGATGCGTCAACATCTGGTATGCCAGTTACAACAACAAGTTGGGCTGCATTGTTTGGAGCTGCTAATGGTTCATACACTTTAGCATGTCGCGATAGCTATGGTGGTGATATTGGATCATTGACTGCTTGGTCAATTGATGTAACTTATGTGGTGCCAAGCTATGGTGAGGGTGTTTGGACAGCAACACCTGCTGCTCCTGGAACAATGTTCCTA
>JBILMC010000212.1:0-2742 GCA_044375755.1 Chitinophagaceae bacterium | reverse complement strand
ATGATCAGTTTTTGAAAGATCGATATCGATAACTTTTATTTCTTCTTGGTCATGTGTTCCCTGATAAAGGATGCTGCCAAAGGGATTAGACACAAAGGAACCACCCCAAAACTGCATAGCTCCATTTTGTTCCATTCCTACTCTATTTACACTTACAACATGTACTCCGTTTGCCACCGCATGACTACGCTGTATCGTTTGCCATGCGCCGTACTGCTCTGTATTGGTAGCTGGATCTTGGGAGGTAGCCCAACCAATTGCAGTAGGATAAAAAAGAATTTCGGCTCCCATCAGTGAAGTGATGCGTGCTGCTTCCGGATACCATTGATCCCAACAAATCAACACTCCAATCTTCGCAAATTTGGTTTGAAAAACCTTGTAGCCTAAATCGCCAGGAGTGAAATAAAACTTTTCATAATAAGCCGGATCATCAGGGATATGCATCTTTCGATATTTTCCCAGATACGTTCCATCGGCATCAATCACTGCAGTAGTATTGTGATATAATCCTTCCGCTCTTTTTTCAAATAACGAGGCAATAACAACTACTCCTTTTGCCTTGGCTACCGCTTGAATTTTTTCAGTGGAAGGCCCCGGAATAGATTCAGCCAGCTGAAAATTCTCATAGGCTTCCACATCACAGAAATAGAGTGAAGTGAATAATTCTTGCAGGCAAACAATTTGTGCGCCATTTGCAGCAGCTTGTTCAATTCCAGCAATTGCTTTTTGCAGGTTAGTGGCTTTATCAGCCACACAACTCATTTGAACAATACCTACGGATACTTTTCTCATAGCAAGTGATTGAGTCGCAAAAATAACTGATTGGAGGGGCAAAAAAATGCTCTCCAGTTGGGAGAGCATTAACTGCGAGTTAGTTTTGGTTGGCTTTTACTCGTTACTAGTTCCTTCAGCGGCTTCGGTTGATGGAGCTTCAGCAGGAGCAGTTTCTGCAGCTTTTTTACGGCTTCCAGAACGACGTGTTTTCTTAGCAGTAGCTTTCTCTTCACCACCTTTTTTGTAGATATCATTGAAATCTACCAATTCAATCATGGATATATCAGCATTGTCTCCAACACGATTTCTCAATTTGAGAATACGAGTATATCCACCGGGACGACCCGCCACCTTTTCAGCAACGGCACCAAATAATTCTTTAACTGCCTCTTTATCCTGAAGGTATCCAAATACAATACGACGCTGATGCGTAGTATTATCCTTTCCCTTTGTGATTAGGGGCTCTACATAAACGCGTAGCGCTTTTGCTTTCGCAGTAGTAGTTACAATACGCTTGTGCTGGATCAGCTGGCAAGCAAGATTACTTAAAAGGGCCTCGCGGTGTGCTTTGGTACGACCCAGGTTGTTTACTTTGTCTCCGTGACGCATGACTATTGTTTTTTAGACGTTGCACCGTGTCAGGAATTGCAACGTTTGTAGCCCATTGATGAACTACGGTTAATGAAAATTAGAATTCGCTAACGTCGATTCCCATTTTGGGAAGATCCATTCCAAAATGTAAGCCGCGCTCTGAAAGCACCTGCTCAATTTCAGAAAGTGACTTCTGACCAAAGTTGCGAAACTTCATTAGATCCTCTTGCTCATACTGCACCAATTCGCTAAGTGAATTGATCTTTGCAGCTTTCAAACAGTTGAAGGCACGTACTGAAAGATCTAAATCTTCCAATGGAGTCTTCAATACTTTACGCAACTGAAGTGTTTGCTCATCAACAAGATCTTCTTTCTTCTCTTCCTTGTTATCAAACGTGATGTTTTCATCCGTAATGATCATCAAGTGTTGAATCAAGATTCTAGAGGCCTGCTTCACTGCTTCTTCTGGATGGATGGTACCATCCGTTGAAACTTCCATGATGAGTTTTTCGAAGTCAGTGCGCTGCTCCACACGGGTATTCTCAATGCTATATTTCACATTCTTGATAGGAGTGAAAATTGAGTCAGTAGGAATATATCCTAATACAGCCTCTTTAGGTTTGTTGTCTTCAGCAGGAACATATCCACGACCTTTACCAATGGTTAATTCCATTTCAAGGCGGGCTGTGCTGTCCAACGTGCAAATCAACAACTCAGGATTCATTACCTGGAAAAGCTGTGTATTCTCTCCGATAAAACCAGCTGTGAACTCAGTTTTATTTTTGATGGAAAGGCTAATTTTTTCTGTAGTGATATCCTGATCGCCAATTTTTTTGAAACGCACCTGCTTCAAATTGAGAAGCATTTCAACAACGTCTTCACTCACCCCTTTCAGTGTAGCAAATTCGTGCTCTACTCCTTCAATCTTAATTCCCACAATAGCGTACCCTTCCAATGAGTTGAGAAGAACGCGACGCAGAGCATTACCGATTGTTACACCGTATCCAGGCTCCAAAGGACGGAACTCGAACAATGCATTGAAATCGCTAGATTTCTGAAGAACAATTTTATCTGGTTTTTGAAAATTTAAGATTGCCATGGGATGGATTATTTTATTACTTAGAATACAATTCGACGATTAACTGCTCCTTGATGTTTTCAGGAACACTCTCACGCTCTGGGTAAGTGATGAAAGTTCCTTTCATTTCAGTCTCATTAAAATCAATCCAACTGAACTTAGGATTCTTTCCACGAATAGCAGACGTGACAGAGGTACGACCGCGGCTGCTATCTTTAATGGTAATCACATCACCGGGCTTCAATGAGCAAGATGGAATGTTTACAACATGACCATTCACTTCAATATGCTTGTGGCTC
>JBILMC010000117.1:0-4565 GCA_044375755.1 Chitinophagaceae bacterium | reverse complement strand
AGGGTGCTTTTTTGTTACCCAAAAAATAATCCTTGAATTGATTCATTCCAGCATTGGTAAACATCAGTGTGGGGTCATTCTTCACCACAATAGGAGCAGAAGGAACAATCGTGTGTTCTTTGGAATGAAAAAAGTCCAAAAACGCCTGTCTGATTTCACTGGAAGTCATCATAAGAGTAAATACTATATTTGTTTGCCTGTGATGGCAGCAAAGGTAAGGCAATAAAAGCAGCTGTCCCCGCTATGAAAAAGGTCAAATACTACTATAACACCAGCACACTCCGTTATGAAAAAGCGGTGACACCCCTTCGGGTAAAAGTGCTACGTGTATTTGGTTTTGTAGCTGCTTCACTGGTAACAGCCTCGTTGATTGCCTACTTTGCCTTTCAATTCATTGGATCACCCCGGGAAAAAATGCTGGAATTACAAAATAGGGAAATAAGAGAAGACTATTATGAATTAGCAGAAAAAGCCCGCACATTAGAAGAGCAAATGAAAGAACTAGAGACTCGTGACAATGACATTTACAGAGCCATATTTGAAGCTACACCTATTCCAGATAGTGCCAGAGCAAAGAAGATTGAGACACAAAAGGAACTCGATAAAATTGAAAAAATCAGCAGTAAGAAATTAGCAAGTACTGTTGCGAGCACACTCGATAATCTAGTTGAACGTATCCGCGCACAGCGTAACTCATACGAAGAAGTAAGTCAATTAGTAAAAGACAAAGAAAGACTGCTGGCACACACCCCTGCCATTCAGCCTGTGAGTAATAAAAACTTAAAACGAATCGCATCAGGCTTTGGCTACCGAATTGATCCTATTTATAAAACCCCCCGTATGCATCCTGGTCTTGATTTTACTGCCCCCCAGGGTACCCCTATTTACGCTACAGCAAATGGACGAGTTGAGGTTGCTGGTAATCGAGGGGACGGGTATGGCAAACACGTAATTATCAACCATGGCTACGGGTATCAAACGCTGTATGGACATATGGTTCGTGTCAAAGCCCGTGTAGGTCAAAACGTAAAAAGAGGTGAGGTTATTGGATGGGTTGGAAGTTCTGGAAAATCTACAGGCCCACACTGTCATTATGAGGTTATAAAAAATGGTTCGCGAATAGATCCTATATATTTTTTCTATAATGATCTAACTCCAGCACAATTTGACCGCATTCTGAAGCAAGCAGCGGCATCAAACCAAAGTTTAGACTAAACACCAGTTTTCCACACCGTAACTTTAAGGAGATGAAAGGCATTGCCTTTGCTATCTTTACAAGAGACTATGCGCAAAAAGCCACTGACACAAATCAGTTTTGCCTTTGAGGATCTGGGTGCCGCACCGGATGAAAAAAGTGAGCAACACCTAGACCCTGCCCCTGCTGAAATAAAATCAGTGGAAACGATTGTGCCACCTGCTACCCCTTCACCTGCAGTGGGAGTTCGCTCCATTCGCAAAAAAGAAGATAAAGCCCCAGTGGGAAAAAGGGGTCGAAAATCCATGCGCGAAATGGCAAACCGTGCTAATCAGATTCAGGTTCCGCCAGACGAAGAGCTTTTTAAAAAACAATACTACACGATTGGAGAGGTAGCAAAAATGTTTCAGGAAAACCAATCCCTTATTCGTTATTGGGAATCTGAATTTGATATTCTGCAACCAAAAAAGAATAAGAAAGGAGATCGCTATTTCAGACCCGTTGATGTAAAAAATTTAGTTCTGATTTACGACTTACTTCGCCGAAGAAAATTTACTATTGACGGAGCCAGAGATTTTTTAAAGAAAAATAAAAAAGCAGAGGACAAATTCACGCTGATTCAATCACTTCAACAACTCCGGTCGTTTTTAATTGAAATACGATCTAATCTTCAAAAGCCATGAAGTTATTTTTCATTACACTTAGCCTTTCACTTATGATCAGTAAGGGAATGGCGCAAACTCATTATGAAACACTAACCGAAAGACCCAATGAAAAATCATTAGTGGGTTTTATTTCTAAAGAAGTTTTACAAGCCGAACCCTTTGCGTCTTGGTTTCAAGAGAATTTTACCGCCTATCAAGCTCATCAGCAAGGGCTAGCCACTTTTACACAATATCGCGACTCCATACAAGTACTTGCATTTATGGGAACCTGGTGCGATGACTCACATTTTATTATTCCGCGGTTTTATGCCATGGCAGCACAAGCCGGTTTTGATGAAAAAAGATGTGTGCTGATTGGGGTTAATCGAAAAAAAGAAAGCTGGGGAGATCTAACTAAAACACTAGGCATAATTAATGTGCCTACCTTGATTGTTTTCAGAGATGGAAAAGAAATTGGCCGCGTAGTTGAGTATGGAAAATATGGTCAGTTTGATCGAGAGCTAGGAGAAATTATTCAGCAATCATTCAACCGGCCACGTTAGTCCTAATGTGTGTGCAGCCTGTAAGATTTCCATATTCACGGCTTCGCGAATTGCATTAAACTCAGCAATTGGAAGTGGGTCTGTATAAAAATTAATCTCCACAACAATCCGATTAGATTTTATATCGCTAAGTGTAACAGAGGACTGTTGTATGGAATGGTGTCGCAATATCACTCGCAAACGTTCCAAAAACTCCTGTACTAGATAAGGAGTATTTGTGCTTGCCAACTCAATTTTTAATTCGGCAAGACGCTGTGTGCGCAATGAAAAATTATCAAGAATCGAATCGACCATTTGTTTATTGGGAACTGTAACATATGTTTTTTGTTCGGTACGAATGCGAGTACTTCTTAGTCCTATTTTTTCTACCGTTCCGGTGATCGCATTTACCTTAACCAAGTCGCCCGTGACAAATGGCTTGTCAAAAAAAATGATAAATGAAGCAATTAAATTTTCAAGACTCTCCTTAAGCGCCAAGGCGATAGCCGCACCTACGATACTCAGTCCTGTTAAAAGTCCTCCAATATCAAACCCGAACGCAAATCGAAGGATCATCAAAAGTGAAAGAATCAGTAATATCACTTTGAAGAAATCCTTGAAAAAAACAATCAGTTGATTTTCGGAAAGATCTGGCGCCTGTCCTGCTTTCTGTTCCAAAAGAATAGCAGCAAAGTCAATGGCACGTAAGAGTAATGAAGTAAATGAAGTAATTAGTATTAGGGTACCCAAACTATTAATAAGACCCTTACTGTCAAACTTATAAATTGAAAAATTCAATTCAGGTGGAAAGTTTAACCGATACAACATGAATACCGAAACCAATATCAGTAAAAAACGCTCCAGCGGATCGATAACAAGATCATTGAATAGAACCCGATCTACTTTTTGTAACACACCACGCAACCAGCGAAATAAAAGACCAGCAAAATAATTAGAGAGCGGTCTGCGAAGCATCCAAACCGCCGCAATGATTAGCAGGACGGTAAAGTAGTCCCCAATCGTATTTGTACCCCATTGCCTTTGCCAAATGCTGGTCATAATAATTGTTACTTAAATATACCAAATAAATATGTCGACGCGCTTATTGAGGACGAATGATTCGTTGCTCATCTTTTTGGTAAGCCTTCAACTGAAGACTTGTTCCTTCTAAAACTGCATAGGTGTCATAACGAATCCAGTCACCCAAGTTGATGTAACGAGCTTGTCCTTGCCCATTTTTAGTTTTGATGGGCCAATCGATTGGTAAATGTCGGTGACCGAATAAGAAGTAATCTACCGATGGTTGAGCCTCTAAATAATCACGGCAATAACTGATCAACCATTCTTTATCCTCACCCAAAAAATGTTCTTCGCGATCGGCTGTTTGCGCCCTGCTCTTTTGACTGAAATATTCGGCAAGTCCTATTCCAATTTGAGGAGGCAGTATGCCAAATAACCACTGACAGAGCGGGTTGCGAAAAATCAGTTTCAATCTTTTGTATCCCTCATCCCCTGGTCCTAAACCATCCCCATGACCCAAGTGAATGCGTACTCCATTTCTTTCGATGGTTATTGGTTCAAAATAAGTAGTAAGGTTTAGTTCTTGCGAAAAATAATTGCGAACCCACATATCGTGGTTACCTACAAAAAAATGAATTGGAATACCTTGATCACTGATAGAGGCAAGGGTGCCCAACAGTCGCACATATCCTTTCGGTACCACTTTAGTATACTCGTACCAAAAATCAAAAAGATCACCCATCAAAAAAATCTCATCGGCGTCATTTCGAATCTCATTCAAAAAAGAACAGATCTTTTTTTCTCGCGCCAGGCTTTGTTCTGCAGTGGGAGCACCCAGATGAAAATCAGATAAGAAATAAATTTTTTGAGACTTTATTGCTGACACGATTTAATTTTTACAACACGAAGATTGAAAAAAATATTCAATATCAGGCTTCAACTAAAAACACATATACTTCCTTGGGCCCGTGTACACCTACTACCAACGTTTTTTCAATATCTGCCGTTCTACTAGGCCCGGTAGCTAGAGTTAGGAAAGAAGGAAAGCTTGATCCATACTTTTCACGTGCTGCCTGCATAGCACCTTTAATGTCGTATACAATTTGATCCATAAATGCGATACAAACATGAATAGGAGCATAAACGCTGGCTGTACGACCCTGT
>JBILMC010000116.1:0-4604 GCA_044375755.1 Chitinophagaceae bacterium | reverse complement strand
GCATCAACCCAGGTCAATAGTTGTAGCGTTGCATCTTGGTTTATAGGTCTGACTGCGTCTACCACCTCACCATTTATCGAGGCAGCCAATACTTTTTTTGCCAAACCTTCAGAAATACTTTTTGCTGTATCTAAAGAGGTTACACCCTGATCATAAGAGCGAACGGCACCGTCTGGAAAAGTTATTTTAATCATTTGAGTTTAAAGAGATAAAGAAGGCAAATTTAGCAATTTGAAGCCAAAACGCCTTCAGGTTAAAGAGGATGTTAAAATTCAATTCTTATGCCAATGAGAGGCTGCATAACATCTGCAAAAAGTATCTTTGTCCCGAACTATGAGTGGAAAAAGAATGGCACATGCGGGTAGTTTGATTGTAACCACCCTCTTATCGATACAATTGGTTGGCCAGGACTTAAGTGGTATATGGAAAGGTTACTTTGTTACCAAAGATTTTAGTCAATACAAAGTAGAGTTCCAGCTAAAGCAAACAGGCAGTCAAGCTAGTGGGGTCTCTTACTCCTACTTAACAACTGTGTACTACGGAAAAGCCACTATGACCGGCCGTTGGGATGAAAGTGAACAACAATTATTGATTCAAGAGAATAAAACGGTTGAAGTAAAAGCTTCAGATGGATCCGTTAACTGCCTAATGAACTATAAGTTAGGGTATTCAAAGTCAGGTAGAGAAGAGTATTTGGAAGGAACATTTTCTAGTAAATATGAGGATAACTCTGATGGAGTAAAAAAGGGGGATGATTGTGGAGGCGGAAGAGTATACTTGCGCAGAGTTAACACCTCTGATTTTTATCCTGAACCTTTTTTACAGCGATCCACAGCAAAAAAAGTAATTATTAATGAGCCTCCCCCACCTAAAAAAAATAACGCAGCAACTCCTATAGAGGTAAAAAATAATACCACACAAAAGTTAGTTGATCTAAGAACAGATGGTCCGCAGTCTATGGCAAATAGCCAGGCAAACTTACCCACTCAAAAGCAGCTTGTAATTCCTTCCGTGAACAATAATCGCTTTAATGATCTTACCCAAGTAATTAATGTAAAAACCCCACAAGTACAAATCTATCTTTACGATAATGGAGAAATTGATGGAGACACCATAACTGTCTATTTAAATAACAAAATGGTACTTTCAAAAAAGAGACTATCTACAACTCCCCTATCACTTAATCTTCTTTTAGATGATGAGAATAGCACGCAGGAGTTAACTATGGTTGCAGAAAACCTGGGAAGAATTCCCCCCAACTCTGCTCTTATGATAGTTGAGGCAGGGATTCGACGGTTCAGAGTTCAGCTTACCTCTACCGAGCAAAAAAATGCAGTAGTCAGATTTCGATACGAAAAATAACTACTGATTATTTTTATGCTATCTTAGTTTCATGCGCCCTCTATTTGCATCTATTTTTTTATTATTTTCTGCTCAAATTATAATTGCACAAAATCTTGATGGTCGCTGGACAGGTCGCTTAGTAATGGCTCCCAGTGGGTGTTTTGCAGTTTACAATATCGAGTTTTCAATTCAAGAAAAAGATGGTAAGATAACAGGCACGGCACACCATTTTTCAGACTCCTTCAATTATGTAAGAAAAAATATTATTGGCACTTATTCCAAAGACAGTAACGTACTTATAATTGAGGAGAAAGAGATAATTGACTTTAAAATTAAAGAGGATTGCGTGCCTTGTACAAAGCTATATCGATTAACATATCATAAGGGTTCCGGGTCTACAATTACAGATGAACAAATAAGAGGATCTTGGTCATCCCCTGCTAGCAAAGCAACGGATGGTAAAGCCAGCTGCGACCCTGGAACGATAGTTCTCAACCGACAAACAAAAGCAGTAGCGCTACCCAGCAATAAATCTGACAATTTGAGAGACAAAAAAAATATTCTTGTGCGTGAAATTCGGTTAGATAGCAGCCTAGCACAAATTGAACTTTTTGATAATGGCCAGATTGATGGTGATACTGTGTCAGTTTATGTAAATAATCGTTCAGTTATCTATAAACAGCTACTACGCTCACAAGCGATAACATTTTCTGTCCCTGTTGATCAAAAAAGAAAAATACAAGAGGTTGTAATGGTGGGTGAAAATCTTGGAACCATCCCCCCCAACACCGCCTTAATGATTGTTACGGCTGGCAAAGAACGTTTCCAATTATATCTTACTGCCGACGAAAAAAGCAACGCCCTGGTACGTTTCATATATGAAAAAGGCAAGCAATAATTTAGTAAAAAAGATTGCAGAGGCACTAATCAGACTTAATTTCGCGGCGCACTATGCTAGCAGGTTTTCAGAATGTAACATTTGAATTTGGGGCAAGATGTATTGTTCAAGATGCTACTTGGCATATACAACCCGGCGAACGGATAGGTCTGATCGGCTATAACGGTACTGGTAAATCAACTTTATTAAAATTATTGGTTGGAGATTACCAACCCACTCATGGTTCAATTGAACGCAGTAGAGAAACAACCATCGGATATCTTCATCAGGATTTATTAAGTTTTGACACAAGCGACTCCATACATCAGGTTGCTTTAAAAGCTTTTGCTCCAATTTTAAAACTTGAAAAAGAGATAGAGGAATTAGGACAAGAATTAGAAAAAACGGGTGACGAAAAAATATTACTAGAGTATTCTGAAAAACTTCATCAGCTTGAAACTGCTGACGGTTATACCATACACAACAGAACTGCAGAGGTACTACAGGGATTAGGATTTACGAATCAAGATTTAGAGCGACCCTACCGAGAATTCAGTGGAGGCTGGCGAATGCGCGTTCTGTTAGCCAAAATGATCTTGGAGCAACCCGATCTTTTATTACTTGACGAGCCTACTAACCATCTTGATCTTCCATCTATTGAATGGTTAGAGAAATATCTTTTACACTATAGAGGTGCGGTAATAATTGTTAGCCATGATAAATATTTCTTAAATCGCATGGTTACCAAAGTGGTAGAGTTATACCAAGAAGAGTTACACTTTTACTCGGGTAATTATGCTTTTTATGAAAAGGAGAAGGTCTTGCGAATGGAATTACAACAAAAAGCATTTGAAAATCAGCAAGACTATATTAGACAACAAGAAAGATTAGTTGAACGGTTTAGGGCAAAGGCCAGTAAAGCGGCCATGGCACAAAGTATTCTCAAAAAATTGGATAAGCTAGAACGTGTTGACGCTGCTCAATTAGTTCGCCCTGACCTTCGCATAAATTTTAGTGTTGACAAAACGCCGGGAAAAATTATTACAACAATAAAAAATATTCGTAAATCATTTGGAGAGAACATCATTCTTACAAATGGAAATGCCGAAATAAATAGAGGCGATAAAATAGCATTGATTGGAGCCAATGGAAAAGGTAAGTCAACTCTTTTACGTATTCTAGCCGGAACCGAAACAATTCAGCAAGGGGAACGAATAGATGGGCATAATGTAGAGCAAAGTTTTTATGCACAGCATCAATTAGAAGCACTTCACTTGCAGCACACTATTCTTGAAGAGATGACGCATTGCGGAAGTCAACTAACTGAATTGGAATTACGTTCCTTATTGGGTTGTTTTTTATTCAGCGGAGATGATATTGATAAGAAAATCAAAGTTCTGAGTGGAGGCGAAAAAGCAAGAGTAGCACTAGCAAAAGTGATCGTCAGCAAGGCAAATTTTCTATTACTCGACGAGCCAACAAACCATCTGGATTTACACAGCTGTGAGCTTTTAATTGAAGCGCTTAATCGTTACCAGGGCACCCTTCTTTTGGTTAGCCATGACAGGTATTTTATCTCAAAAACAGCAACTGTAATTTGGGAAATAGAAAACGGAGAGATAAAAGAGTTCAAAGGTGGGTATGATGAATGGGTAAGCTGGAAAGAGCGAATAGAAAAGAGTAAAAATGGGAAGGCTGACGAAGTCGCCAATAAGCCAAGAGCAAATGCAGTAGTAGAACTAACACCAAAACAAGACACAAATACACCTGTTTCAAAAGAAAAAAAGAAAGAATATCAAAAAGCTCAAAAGAAATTTCAAGAATTAGAGAGCAAATTAGCAGCTGCACAAGCGAAGCAAAAAGAGTTAGAATCAAAATTAGCCGACCCTAGTTTATATGCAAATAAAGAAACTTTTGTTGCTACAGAATCTGCTTACCAGCAAATAACTAAGCTCACTGCCGAACTAACCGCGGATTATGAAAAATCATTTGAAGAAATGATGAAATTGGAAAATTAGTTTTGCTTCAATTGATTGTTTACAAATTCCAGAACCAAATTTTCTTCCTTTAAAGCAGACACTTCGAGAGCTGCCGCTTGTGCCAGTATCTTTTGTACATAACTTTTGTCCTCGTAACTCAAACAGTTGACCTTAACATTCAAATGCGCACCCAGCACGGCACTCCTAGCACATAAAGCCCCCACTCCTGCATCAGTAATGGAGTTAGGATTGCCTGTCATGGCCATAGTTTTTATTAGTTCCATACTTTCTAATGAAACTTGCATCACCCGTAAAGGAACCTCAATAGCAATTTTTGTTGCTTGCTGAATAGCATCGCTTCTTTTTTTCTTCTCCTCCTCCGTTTTCTTGGGTAGTGCAAATGC
>JBILMC010000114.1:0-4650 GCA_044375755.1 Chitinophagaceae bacterium | reverse complement strand
GCAAATAAATCTTTTAGGCCATAAGGGATCCCTTGCAAGGGTCCTTTGTCGATTCCCTTTTTAAAGTTTTCATCTGCTTGTTTTGCTTGTTCTAATGCAAGTAGTTCGGTGGTGCTTATCACGCATTGAAGCGTATCTCCAAATTTTTTGATTCGACTTAAAAAGAATTTAGTTAGCTCTACGGAAGTAATTGATTTGTTTCTAAGCAATGAGCCTAGCTGATTAATGGTATAAAACGCTAAATCATTTTTGTTCGCAGGTAATTTTATAGATGGGTTATAAGACCATTGGATTTTTTGTTCAATTGTATTATCTGGATTTAGTCGTTGTGAAAGACTCATCCCTATTGCATTGTCTAATACTAGCCCATGCATTTTTTTATAATCTGCCTGGTTGTCTTTCAGGTCCGGAAGCATCATATCAACTTCCTTTTCTGTGAATTTTACATCCCAGAGCGAAGCAGCATGCTGTATAGATTGTTTTGTAATAGTGTCTTGTGCAGTAGCTACAAATGAGCACAACAGCAATACGATTGTTATTTTTTTCATACCTAGGTGAAAAATTTGTAATTAATTACTGAAGTATTCTTTCTTTGAATTGAATTATTTGTGTGGCATGATGTTTCCCGTGCCATGCGTAGTATTGGATGATTTCCCAAAGTGAAATATTTCTTTGTTGTTCCGGATGATAAATGTTTCTCATGAAATCACTTTCGTTTAATGTGATTAGTAGTGCGTACCATCTGCGGTGTAAAGCGTGTAGTAGTGTAATGGAGTTGTTGGCGGGCACATTCATTACGTCAACTGTTTCTACCCATTTATTTTGGTCATAGGGTTTAATCGTAGGATGTTCTTCTAATATGCCTAATTTAAACCGTATAAATGCATTCATGTGTGAATCTGCTAAATGATGAATGATTTGATTGGGGGTCCAGCCTTCTTCCCTGTATGGTGTGTGCAACTGGTCATCATTTAGATTTTCAACAGCAAAGTCCAACATTGGAGGCATTGCTAAAATTGCAGCTACGCAATCATTTTTAGCTTTTTCGCTATACTCTACAAAAGCCACCTTGCCAATGGGATAACGTAGTGTGTCTGTCATGGTGATTATTTTAATAGTGATGTAATCCAAGTATATAATACCTCTCCCAATTTATACGCCACTCCTAATAGAAACGGATAAATGATATACAGCCAGGCATAGTCAAGCCATCGAATAGGGGTGCCGCTTTTTTTATCCATAATAAGTTTTAGATAATCATACCAGCTTAGAACACCAATTTTTGCCGCCATCCCATTTAAGATAATTGCAATGCTAAGGATAGCTAATCCAATGATATAAATCTTGAGCAATGACTAGGAGGTTTGATTGTAGATAATAGAGTTGCTATATGAATGTACTACTATTTTGAAAACCATTATTTACTCCTAAATTGTGTCCCATAAATAATGAATATGAAACAATCTGCGTTTATCCTAACTATCGCTTTAACTTTTATTACCTATGCAGGAGTGTCTCAAAATAAAAAAGTGGTAGCTAGTCCCGAAGATGGGTTCAAGACAGCAGTGATTCAAAACTTACAAAACGCCTATCCTTCTTATAAAGATATTGCCTTGCAGATCTGGAGCTATGCTGAACTCGGATATAAGGAAGTGAAAAGTTCTGCCTTACTTATTGAAACCCTGCGAAAAGAAGGTTTCACCCTTGAAACAGGAGTGGCCGATATCCCTACTGCATTTGTAGCAACTTATGGGTCTGGTCAACCTGTTATTGGGATATTGGCTGAATTTGATGCGTTGCCTGGTTTAGCGCAAGAGGCGGTTGCTGAAAAAAAATCGATTCAGGGAAAAGCTGGTGGACATGGCTGTGGTCATCATCTTTTTGGAACCGCATCTGTGGCTGCAGGTATAGAAATTAAAAAACTCATTGAGCAAAAAAAGTTTTCTGGAACAATCAAAGTATATGGATGCCCTGCAGAAGAGGGGGGCTCTGGAAAAGTGTATATGGTTCGTGCTGGCTTGTTCAATAATGTTGATGCTGTAATACATTGGCATCCGGGTAATGCAAACTCTGTAACGATGATGAGTGCGTTGGCGAATAGTTCAGCTAAGTTTAGATTTAATGGGTTGTCTGCGCATGCAGCGGCCTCACCGGAAAATGGGCGCTCTGCATTAGATGCGGTTGAGTCGATGAACTACATGGTTAATTTGATGCGAGAGCATATTCCACAAGAAACGCGAATTCACTATGTGATTACGAATGGAGGTAAAGCGCCAAATGTAGTACCCGATTTTGCCGAAGTATATTATTATGTACGTCACCCTAAGCGTCAACAAGTAAAAGATATTTTTGAACGAGTAGTAAACGCCGCAAAAGCGGCTGCATTAGGCACAGGTACTACAATGAATTACGAAATCATAGGAGGTACACATGATTTGTTACTCAATAAAACACTGGCCGAAGTCATGCAGAAAAATTTAGAAAAGGTGGGTGGAGTATCGTATACACCAAGTGAGATAGAATTTGCAGAAAAAATTCAACAATCTTTTACGTTTAGCTATCCACCAGTTTCTGATGCTGCTACTGTGAAACCATTGAAAGTAGAGTTTGATGCAGGCGGTGGCTCTACTGACGTTGGGGATGTAAGTTATGCAGTTCCAACTGTAGGGTTGCGTGCGGCAACATGGGCACCGGGTACTCCTGCGCACAGTTGGCAAGCGGTTGCTTGTGGGGGAACAGAAATTGGAACTAAGGGAATGAATGTTGCAGCAAAGACCATGGCTTTAACAGCAATCGACTTATTCACCAAACCTGTACTTATTCAACAAGCGAAAGAAGAGTTTATGAAACTCAAGGGCGACTACCAATACAAAGCATTATTGGGTGATCGAAAGCCTGCACTCAATTATAGAGACTAGTTAGAAATTTATTGCTAGCGACGCTTTGTGATTTTTAATATCAGATATAGTGCGATAGAAATAAATAAAAGACCAGACCAAGGTTGTACTAAAAAAACTGAAGCATTCAAGGTAAGGTTGTCTGCGATATTGAAAATCCAGAAAATAAGATTTAACCAAAGAAATCCTGTTTTCTCCTGGTATAACGCCCTATAAAAAATTAATTTGTTTTGATAGGGCTTCCACTTTGATAAATCTGGAATAAAAGCCGGGCGCCCAGCGGCCCACGTTTCATAGGGCTCTCCAAATTTGTTACGCAGATAATCTTCTTCGGCCAGCATGATTCGTTCGTAATAAATCCAATACAAAAAAACGAATAGTCCAATAAACCAACTATGAAACGTTAGCAGTGCAGGACCGAGCCACATTAAAAAATTCCCCAAATAAAGCGGATGTCTTACAACTGAGTATAGTCCATCACTATTAATTGTATCTGCAATTTGACCTTCTGTATTTCTTCCAGAAGTATTGGGTGCGGCATGTCCAACAATTATAAAACGAAGTATTAATCCTACTAATGAAACACCATATGCTACGTAGGTTATAAACTCAGTGTGTTGCTCCAACCAGTTTGTGTGAATATCACAAACTCGAAGTAAAATTGCTGGTATAATGATTAAAATAGGTAACGTGCCTCTATGTCTAAATAAGAAGTTGCCCTGTCTTACCATTTCTTGTTGCAGTGCCATTCGTATTTATAGCTTTTTTAAAAAATTAATGATGCCGGCATAATACGTTTCTTGGTCGTCATACATGGACATATGACTTCCGTTGGGACAAAATAGGAATTGTCCATTTTGCACCGATTCGCTGATTTTTTTCATTGCCTCAGGATCCATTGTATCATGTTTTGCACCTATGGCCAGCGTAGGAACTTTTATTTGGCTTAAGTCTTGTGTTCGATCCCAATTTTTGAGTATTGCATTACCCACAACACCAAATTCGCTGGGTCCCTGCATTTTTAAATACAATGGATAATTGAGTTTTGCAAAAGAACGATTAACAGGCTCTGGCCAGTTTTTGGGATCCATACGCAATACATGCTCGGGGTAGTAGTATTGTTGGATGAGGCCGAGATATTCAGGATTGGTATAATCTTCTTTTGCTTCAAATGCACGTATTTTTTTAAGAATATCTGGTGATAACTGTGGCCCTAATACTTCGTTGGCATATTTAACATATTCTGGAATAGAAGCAACCATATTTGAGATAATTATTGCTTTCAGGTGTTGTTGATATTTTAACGCATATTCCATTGCAAGTATTCCTCCCCAGGAATGGCCTAGCAAAATAAAATTGCTGGAGTCAAGACCAAGCGCTTTCCGTACTTGCTCTACTTCATCAACAAAACGATTTACCTCCCATAATGTGTCATTGGCAGGATTGTCACTTCGTCCAGAGCCCAGTTGGTCGTAGTAATAATACTCAATGCCAGCTCCTGGAAAATAGGAGTCTGCTGATTCAAAGTATTCACTGGTTGCACCGGGTCCTCCATGGAGTAATAAAACTTTTATTGAAGGATTATTGCCCACTCTCTTTGTCCACACCTTAAACTCTCCTAATGGAGTTTTTATTGGTATAAGTTTAGCTCCGCCTGTTAATTTAGTATCTGTGTTGCTATAATCGAAATACTTTGAGGAATTGTCTTTGGGTAGCTGGCAGGACAATGTGATACAAGCACACAGAATAATAA
>JBILMC010000113.1:0-4652 GCA_044375755.1 Chitinophagaceae bacterium | reverse complement strand
CTGCATTGAAGTAAGGTGCTTTTTCCCCTTGCATCGCTGTAGCAATTTGTTTCATAATGCGAGTATCTACATCGGTTTCAACGGTGAAGCTAACCTTGGTTTTATCCCAGTACAAACCGATCTCACATTGATTGGGTTTGATATTGTCAATAATGATTGCGAAATTTTCCATTTTGGTTTTGAGATCAACTGTTGCAGCATTTACACGAACAATATCCATCTCTTGTTTGTAGGCAGCAGGACTTGTCACATCAGTTTGTTTACTGATAATGAGTGTCCAGTTGTTTTTATCAGGAATGCTAAGCAGGCCATATTTACCTGGAGCAATTTTTACGCCTCCAATACTCACTTCATCACTAAATGTTAGTGTAGTTGCGCTATTAGCACCGGTTCTCCACACATTGCCAAAGGGTACAAGATCACCAAATACCTTTCTTCCTTTTACAGCAGGACGCGAGTAAGAAACTTCAATGCTTCCTAATCCAAAATCCTGTTTGATTGTCTGTAGGGGGCTAGGAGCGGGGGTTTTTAATTGAGCCTGCCCAGTAGAAAGTACCATTAATGAGAGGGCAAGAAATACAAGTTTTTTCATGAGATAAATTTTTAGAAATACAAAATTAGTGATTGCCTGTCAAAGCCAACTATTCAGACTTAACAAACCCGGGGTGAAACTGTTGCAGGGTTTTACGAAGAAATTCGCGATCCAGATGCGTGTAAATTTCTGTAGTTGTAATACTAGCATGACCCAACATCTCTTGGACCGCACGTAGGTCTGCGCCACCCTCAATTAGATGGGTTGCAAAGGAATGCCTGAATGTATGCGGAGAAACTGTTTTTTTAATTCCTGCACTTTTAGCCAGATCACGGATAATATAAAAAACCATCACACGTGAGAGGGGTCCTCCTCGTTTATTTAAAAAAACGAAATCCTCATTTCCTCTCTGGGGTTGAATCTGTGTGCGAGTGGTTTGTTTGTATAGTTGAATATAGCGAATAGCACTATCACCTATGGGTACGAGCCTTTCTTTATCGCCTTTTCCTCTTACTCTTACAAATCCAAGATCTAAGTAAAGTTTAGATAGTTGCAATTGAACGAGTTCGCTAACGCGAAGACCGCAACTATATAATGTTTCTAGCATGGCTTTGTTTCGGGTGCCCTCGGGCTTACTCAAATCGATTTGAGCAATTAGTTGCTCAATTTCCTCAAAGCTGAGTGTATCAGGTAAAATTCTTTTTCGTTTAGGAGCCTCCAGAAGGGTGGTTGGATCAGTTTGACTGATTTGTTCGAGAATACAATAGCGATAAAATGATTTTATACCAGATAAAATACGTGCTTGTGAACTAGATGAAAAGCCCAGTTCGTGAATCCATTTTAAAAAAGTACGTAAATCAGCAGACTCTACTGCAGCGGGTGCTTTTGGTTCTTTACTGATTGTAAGAAATCGAACCAGTAATTCAACGTCTCTTATATAGGCCTGTACGGAGTTATCTGAAAGTGACTTTTCCAGTTGTAGCCAAGCTTTGAATCCTTTTATAGAAGGCCCCCACATGTGTATTACTCCAGAATAATTTTCTTTTCTTTTTCAACCCAGTCATTTCCAATTTTGATTCGTACCCAAATACGATCTCTGGTTACGTTAACGCTATCAATGTGTTCATGTAATGCGTCGTAGTCAATATCCAATTTTTGACCAAAAGTCATCATTGCTTTTTTGCCCTCTAGCGCGTCTTCGACAAAAATATTTCCTCGATCTGTGTTTACAATTAGCCCCTCTGCAATTGAAAATTTGGGATCCATTGGGTTGATGCCGCTACTCTTCAAACTAAATGGGGTCTCTTTGTCGTAAGGTAATTTGAGCTGAAAACCTCTTCCGGTAATACAATCATTAAATAAAATCCAAGCATATTTGTTCTCATTAAACTGGGTCCTTACAAAGTCTTTATTAATTTTAATAGAGGTCCCAATCAGATAAGAGAATCCAATTTTTCGGTTCGTTCCTAGGCCCTCGTAACTCCAAATCAGGGTGTCAGGAAGACAATTTGCGATGGATATTTTAACGGTAGGGTTAGTTTCGTGTGTTCCGGTAAAGCTAATAGTATCGTTACTGCAGCTCGTATCGCAAAAAGTGGGAGGTGGTGAGGAGAACCAGTTACAAGAAGAAAGGAAGATAAAGGGCAGGCTCATAATGAGCAGCAGTAGGAGTCGTTTCATAATGCTTGTTTTGTCAAATTTAAATCCTTTGATTGATTATCTTCGCTAGCCATGAAAAACAAGAAATTATTTTCTCTTCGCTCATTTATTTCAAAAAGAAATAAATCCCGCAGACGGATGCGTATTTTTTTGACTAAGCTCGAAAAACAAAAGCCGTCTGGCATCGATAAAAAAATTGGCAAGTGGGAAAAAGAAGTATGGAAAGAAGTGGACTGTCTCTCTTGTGCTAATTGCTGTAAAACGATGACTCCTACGTATACCGTGAGGGATTTGAAGCGTATTTCGAAACATTTCGGAATGACGGTTACCGAGTTCAAGAAAAAATGGCTACACAGGGAGCGAGGTGGTGACAGGGATTGGATGAATAAAAGCACTCCTTGTCAGTTTTTGAATAAAAAAGATAACAAGTGTTCTATCTATGCGATCCGACCTGCCGACTGTGCAGGCTTTCCACACTTAGCAAAGGATTTTCAGGATTTTGTTCATATACATCACCAAAATGTGGATAGTTGTCCTGCTACTTTTACTTTGGTTGAAAAAATGATGGCTGATTTTCAAAAGTAAACATCCGAAAATAGCTCCACAATAGGTTCTTGTTTGGGGAGTAGGGTTACTGCAATAATATCATACTGCACCCATTTGTATTTTTTGTGGAGCGCCAGAAATGCTTGCGATGCGCGTTGAAAATGGATGAATTTTTTATAGTTCACACTTAATTCTGGGCCTCCGCAACGAGTAGTTGTTCTTGTTTTTACCTCGATAAAATGAATGAATTCATTGTGAAGGGCAATAAGATCAATTTCAAGTTTTCCCATTCTCCAATTTCTATATATGACAATATAGCCCTGTTGAGAGAGCCAGTTGGCGGCGAGCATTTCTCCTTTTTTTCCAGTTTCAATATGAGACGTCATCCATTATCTTTACGCTAAGTATAATAGGTTAGCAGAATGAGTTCAATATATTTAGTAAAAGGAGTGGTGAAGCATTACGATTGGGGAGGGCATCATTTTTTGCCCGCCTTATTGAATGTAGAGAATACGCAGCAGCCCTATGCAGAATATTGGATGGGAACGCACCCACAGGGAATTTCTCAGCTAGAAAATGAAGATGGTTCCATAATTTCTTTAAAAGATAAGTTGAGTAACCTAACCTTTTTACTGAAAGTATTGGATGTAAAGGATATGCTGTCCATACAGGTTCATCCTACTAAGGCTGCTGCTAAAATTGAGTTTGAGCGAGAGAATAGGGAAGGGATTGACTTGTATGCTCCTACCCGCAATTATAAAGACGACAATCATAAACCCGAGCTGATGGTTGCTCTAAGTTCATTTTGGTTACTCCATGGGTTTAAAGTAGGGCAACAGTTGAAAGAGACCTTGGAGAAGGTAAGCGAGTTTGCAAGCTTAGTTCCAGTTTGGCAAAAAGGAGGAAATGAGGCACTTTACAAGTATATAATGAATCTCTCGCAACATGAGACAGATCAACTTTTATTGCCATTGTTGGGTAGACTTTCCAACCAGTATCAAAAAGGAGTATTGTCAAAAAGCTCACCTGATTTTTGGGCAGCCAGAGCAGGGGAGATGTATTGCAAAAATGGCCATGCCGACAGGGGAATTTTTTCGATATATTTTTTTAATCTCGTGCATCTTAATCCTGGCGAGGCTGTGTTTCAGGACGCTGGAATTCCTCATGCATATTTGGAAGGGCAGAATGTTGAAATTATGGCCAACTCTGACAACGTATTGAGAGGCGGTCTTACATCTAAACATGTTGATGTCTCTGAGTTGATGAAACACACGCGTTGTGAGGGCATCGTTCCCCAACTATTACTACCCCAAAAAAAGGACGATTCTGTCAAATGGTTTGAAACGCCTGTATCTGATTTTCGTTTGGGGGTATTACCACTGGAAGGAGGCTTGATGAAGGAATTACAGATGGGTCAGCCTTGCTTTCTATTAAGTTTAGGTGGTACTGTGGAGTTAACCAGTGGAAAAACACAAGTGACACTTAAACAAGGCCAGATTGCTGCATTTTGGGATGGGGCAATGCCTTTAACTGTATCATCTATATCAAAGACAGTAGTTTATATTGCTACCAGTGGTATCCACACTAGTTAATAACTAACTGCAAGAGTTTCTTCAATTCAATTAAATTTGCTACACATCACCCGAAACATTTTCTCATGAACAATCTTTTCAAGTCGGTACTTTTCGCAACTCTTCTAGTAATCGTTACTACAGCTTGTAAATACTTTTTTGGACCTGAAATTGCGCTATCCGGTTTTTCACCAGTGATTGCTATTGCTTTGTTCTCGGGTTTTGTAATACGTCAAAAAGAATGGTTGTTTTTATATTCGCTTACCTCTTTATTTATGAGTGACCTGGCCATTGAATTGCTATACCAAAATAGCTTATTTGATTACGCGGGTGTATATGCTGGT
>JBILMC010000006.1:0-18375 GCA_044375755.1 Chitinophagaceae bacterium | reverse complement strand
GCGCCATGCTGCATAAGCAATCTGATTCCACAATTCGCGTGCTGGTACTTTTTTCATGACGCGGCCGTCCATTCTTCCTGTCAATTCCCAGTCCTCATCCTTTTCCAATTTCTCAAAGAATGAATTAGGAATACGGATAGAATTATTAGAATTCTGACCACTCACCGTGCGGTACGCTTCATCTTCGTAACCTGAAGGATACCCTGCCGCAATCAACGCAGCTACTTTTTTCTCCTCCTCTACTTTCCAATTGATGAAATCAACAATTTCGGGGTGATCCAGATCCAGACACACCATTTTAGCCGCACGACGAGTTGTACCGCCACTTTTAATGGCTCCTGCAGCACGGTCACCAATTTTCAGGAAGCTCATTAAACCAGAACTGCTTCCACCTCCGCTTAGCTTTTCACCCTCTCCACGTAGGTTAGAATAGTTGGTTCCTACCCCTGATCCGAATTTGAAAATACGTGCCTCCCGAACCCAGAGATCCATGATACCGCCTTCATTAACCAGATCATCATCTACACTCAGGATGAAACATGCGTGTGGCTGAGGACGCTCGTATGCATTTTGTGATTTTTTCAATTGTCCATCAACAGGATCTACATAGTAGTGACCCTGTGGCTTTCCGGCAATGCCGTAGCTCTCATACAGTCCAGAGTTGAACCACTGAGGACTATTGGGCACGCACATTTGATCTAGGATAGAGTACACAAGTTCGTCATAGAAAACCTGCGCATCTTTAGAAGAAGCAAAGTATCCGTAACGTTCTCCCCAAACTCTCCAGCAATTAGCCATACGATGTGCTACCTGCTTTGCAGAGGTTTCACGTCCCTTACTTCCGTCGGGCTGAGGAACACCAGCCTTGCGAAAATATTTTTGCGCCAAAATATCTGTAGCAATTTGGCTCCATTGCTTAGGCACCTCTACATTGGTCATTTCAAAAACAACCTCACCAGATGGATTTCGGATCACAGAGGTACGATAGTCATACTCAAACTGATCAAACACACTCACATCATCACGGGTGAAGCGGCGGCTGAACTGCAATCCGCCTTTAGCGTTTGCTTGCTTCTTACTGGGCATACTAAAAAAGAATTTATTGGGTTTTGGTCGTGTTTCGAAAAAACAACCGCTCTTTTGAAGCGGTCTTGAACGAAAATATTTTTTAAACTGGCAAAAACAAACTTTCAAATATTCACATGTTGTGGAAAATACACCCTACTCGGCCCACAACCCTTGACTGTGCTGGATTTGGGGATTTTTTCACATTTACTGAATTAATATTTGAGAATTTTTTTTGGAAATATCAGCACCATTTCATAAAAAAATTCCAGCTCTATAAACAAACAATTTTTCGCACCTTTGGGCTCTACTTATCCCAATGAAAAACAACATCTACACTCAATTACAACAAGCGCGTGTACAAGGGAAAAAGTCTTTTGCAGTACTAGTAGATCCTGATAAGACAGATCTGCAGCAAATGGATACCCTACTTTCCTTGGGAGAGCAAGCAAAAATTGATTACTGGTTTGTGGGGGGTAGTCTGGTGATCTCTTCGCAATTGGATGAATTAGTTCGTCACATCAAAAAAAACACTTCTGTTCCTGTTGTCCTGTTTCCAGGAAGTCCCTCTCAGGTAACTCGACATGCTGATGCATTGCTTTACCTCTCTTTGATATCTGGACGCAACCCAGAATTGTTGATTGGTCAACATGTTTTATCTGCACCCTTTGTCAAGCAATCCGGCCTGGAAATTTTATCAACAGGATACATTGTCGTAGACGGAGGCGCACCCACAACGGTGTCTTATATCAGTAACGCAGCTCCTATTCCCGCCGACAAAGAAGATATTGCCCTCTGCACGGCACTAGCTGGTGAAATGCTGGGTATGAAATTGATTTACATGGATGCAGGAAGTGGCGCAAGACAACCCATTACCACCTCCATGATTAAAAGAGTAGCGGATCAAATCTCGATTCCACTCATTGTTGGAGGCGGCATCAAAACACCTGAAAAAGCACAAGAAAATTGTAAAGCTGGCGCCGACTTGGTTGTAGTGGGAAATGCAATCGAAAAAGAGGTTTCCCTTATCAGTGAAATCAGCGCAGCCGTTAAAAACTCATCATCTCTTTAAAACGAAGAGTCTGTCTACGACTCACTTCAATTTTATCACCTCCTTTTAATTCCAATAGTAAACCGCCATTAAAATAGGGTTCTACTTTTTCAATCATTCGCAAGTTGACAATATGCTTGCGGTTGGTTCTAAAAAAAACTTTAGGGTCTAGCCGGTCCTCGAGCGCATTAAGCGACTTTAAAATCATCGGACGATTGGCGCCAAAAAATACTCGGGCATAATTACCGACGCTTTCAAATAAACGAATTTCACTGAGTTTAACAAACCAACAACGTTCGCCATCTTTTACAAATACCTGATCATTTTCTGTAAGAACACCGCCATTTGACAACTCCAGTTCTGTTCCTATACCACGTAGTCCTTCTACTGTCTGTACTTTCTGTACTGCATCAGCAAGTCTTCGTGGTTCGATTGGTTTCATTAGATAATCCAACGCATTTACCTCAAAAGCTTTTAATGCAAACTCATGGTGCGCGGTTGTAAAAATTACCTGTGGGGCTCTGTCAAGTTCCGACAGAAGATCAAATCCTGTTTTACCTGGCATTTGAATATCCAAAAAAATAAGATCGGGTTTTAATTGATCAATTTTCTGCAATGCCTCTTCTGCGTTGGCCGCCTCTTCAAGCACTTCGATAGCGGGATGCTCTTTGAGCAACTTTCGAAGCTCGAGGCGCGCCAGTCTTTCGTCATCAATCAGCAATGTTTTGATCGCCATAAAAAATATTTATATAGGAATACTGACAGAACAAAGCACCACCTCCTTTTCCTGTTGACGAATGGCAAGTCGAGCTTTATTTCCAAAAAGTATTTGAAGTCTGTTTTGTGTACTACTTAATCCAAATCCAGCGGTAATTACCGCACTATTGAGATAGCCACTGTTGGCAACTTCCAATACGTGATTTCCATCACGTCTAAATGAATAAATACGAACCCATCCTCCATCCACACGAGTGCTGATCCCATGTTTAATCGCATTTTCTACAAGCGTCTGTAACATCATAGGAGGCACAGGCAAATCAAGTGTTTCATCTGAAATATCTAACTCAATCCGTAATCGATCTTCAAATCGAATACTTTCCAAAGCCAAGTAATCACGAATAATATCCATTTCTTGTTGCAAAGGGACGAGTTGCAGTTTTTCATTTTGCATACTGCTGCGCAACAGATTACTAAGCTCAGTAATGGCTCGTCTAGCGCGCTCGGGATTAATATCCACCAGTGCCCGAATACTATTGAGAGAATTAAAAATAAAATGTGGATTGATATGTGCCTTTAATGTTTTCAACTCCAGTTCCCGAACCGTAGATTCTAATTTGAGTGTATCGAGCTGGCGACGACGATTATCAGAATAGTAATGAAAAAAATAGTAGAGCAGCAACCACGAAAAAATAAATAGTCCATTATCTATCGTAATGGCCAACCATTTTTGAAAGTAGCTAAGCTGGTAGGCTTCTGGTGTCAAAAAAAGGCCTAAAGACTCGAGCGAAAAAACAACTAGTACTCCGTACAAGGATGCGCTCAAAACAATGGCCAAAAAAAGACCTGCCCAGGCTCTCTCCAACGGCTGCTCCAGCCAACGGCTTTTTTTAACAACCAACCGAGTGATATGTGTAATAAAAAAACCTGCTACACAAATAACTAAAATGCGTCCCGCCAATAAGCGGGGATCTAATTGCACATTAAAAATGTTAGCAAAGAGGACAGTTATAGCACCCAGCACTCCCCAGCCACAAAACTGGAGTAGCCAATACAGACGCTCGCGGGACTGAAGTAAGTTAATCACTGGCTAAAGGTACATTGCATCGGTAAGTAAAAGGAGAAATTTGGACCAGTGGTCCGAAGACACTTTCAACGGACCCCACTCAACTAACCAGCCTTTTCTTTGTTATCTTTACTCTGTAACTTATCTCCTATGCAAATTACCCCCGGCTCCCTACTCAAGACTATTGATTCACCGGAGGATCTAAAAAAAGTTCCGAAAGAAAAACTACATCAGGTATGTGATGAACTTCGCCAGTATATCATTGACGTAGTAAGCGTACATGGCGGACATTTTGGTGCCAGCCTGGGTGTTGTAGAGTTGACAACGGCACTTCATTATGTTTACAATACGCCATACGATCAACTTGTATGGGATGTGGGTCATCAGGCTTACGGACATAAAATTCTAACAGGTCGTCGCGATAATTTTCCTACCAATCGCAAATACAAAGGACTAAGCGGATTTCCCAAACGTAGTGAAAGTGAATACGACACATTTGGGGTAGGCCATTCTTCTACATCCATATCAGCCGCTCTTGGCATGGCTATGGCTGCCAAATACAAAGGTGAGAAAGACCGAAAAGTGGTTGCTGTAATCGGAGACGGTGCCATGACTGCAGGATTGGCTTTTGAAGGAATGAATCATGCCGGCGTTGCAGACGCAGATGTCTTAATCATCCTCAATGATAATTGCATGGGGATTGACCCCAATGTAGGAGCCCTCAAACAATACCTAACAGATATTGCTCTTTCCCCCACCTATAACAAAATGAAAGGAGAAGTATGGAACCTATTGGGAAAACTACCTGTTGGTAAAAATTTTAGTCGCTCCATGGCTCACAAATTAACGGAGGGAATTAAAGGAGTGATTAGCAGCAGCGCTAACTTATTCGAGGCGCTTAACATTCGATATTTTGGTCCTATAGATGGACACAATATTTCCAACTTAGTTGACACACTAAATGATCTGCGCAATATCCCGGGTCCCAAACTTTTGCATGTTATCACAACCAAGGGTAAGGGTTATGCACTAGCTGAAAAAGATCAAACCAAGTGGCATGCGCCGGGCTTGTTTGATAAACTGACGGGTGAGATCATGCAAAAGAAAAAAGAAGGTCCACAGCCCCCCAAGTACCAAGATGTATTCGGTTACTCTATTATTGAGCTAGCCGAGCAGAACGAAAAAGTATTCGGTATTACACCCGCAATGCCCTCTGGTTCTTCATTAAAATTCATGATGGAGAAAATGCCAAATCGAGCATTTGATGTAGGCATTGCCGAACAACATGCGGTGACAGTAAGTGCCGGAATGGCCACCCAGGGATTAAAAGTATTTTGTAATATTTACTCCTCATTCATGCAGCGTGCCTATGATTCAGTAGTGCATGATGTTGCGATACAAAAATTACCTGTGATCTTTTGTTTGGATCGTGCGGGCGTTGTGGGCGATGATGGTCCTACACACCATGGTTGCTATGATGTTGCTTATTTCCGTTGTATTCCCAATATGATTATCAGTGCGCCCATGAACGAGAGTGAACTGCGGAATCTCATGTACACCGCACAACTGGAAAGCACTAAACTTCCATTTGTCATTCGCTATCCCCGTGGTGAAGGAGTCATGCCAGAATGGAAAACGCCTTTCAAAGAAATTGAAATTGGCAAGGGCCGTAAACTAAAAGACGGCGAAGAGATTGCGATTCTAAGTCTGGGTCACCCAGGTAATTTTGCGGCGAGTGCGATACGTGACTTGATGAGTGATGGTATTCGTCCTGCACATTATGACATTCGATTTGTAAAGCCACTAGACGAAGCGCTGTTACATGAAGCCTGTCAGAGATATCCAAAACTAATTACTGTTGAAGACGGAACAGTGAAAGGTGGTTTTGGATCTGCCATATTGGAATTTATGGCTGAACATGGCTACAAAAACGACTTGCAGATTCTAGGAATTCCAGACCGGTTAGTAGAACATGGTACACCTGCTGAGCTACACCGCGAATGTCATTACGATGCAGCTGCGATTGCTGAGACGGTACGAAAAATGGTAGGAGTTACTGTAAAAGTTTCCAGTTAATTCAACGAAGGATCGACTAGATCTATCGCAGCAGCTTCAGCTTGCGCAGCACCCTCTTCATCATACTCGATGATGAAATTATTTTTTCCCTCTCCAATTAAAATGCGGAGGTAGTGGAGTTGAATTAATTCCAGAACAGAAAGAAACATGAAAATAGCATGCACCCTGTTTTCGCAGGTTTCAAAAATTTTCTCAAAAGAAAGTGTCTTCTCTGCTTTAGCCATTGAAAGCATCGATTTTCGACTACCCTCCATGGTATAATTGTAACGCACCACCGTATGAACGGGTTTGTTCACACGATCACTGTATTTCTGTAGGGCTTTTTCAAAGGCCTTCATGAGCTTGAAAAGAGTAACCTGTGTTATCTCTGTGCCTTCGCTCGCTTCTTCGCCAATTGAAGAAAGTTCACGCTGAATATTTCCTCGCTTCACCATCAACAAGCGTTGGGCTTCCATTTCTGCCATCTGTGCAGATGCTTCCTTGAAGCGTTTGTACTCCAAAATCTTGTTGACTAACTCTGCACGTGGATCAATTTCGTTCCCCTGTTCATCTAATTCTTTTCTCGGCAATAACATTTTTGCTTTGATGCGCATTAAGGTTGAAATGAATAGAATAAACTCACTACTCAGCTCCACATTCAATTCCTCTTGGGCATGGATATAATCCAGAAAATCGTTGGTAATACGAGTGATGGGGATATTATAAATATCTAGTTCATCACGTTCTATGAAAAACAATAGAAGATCAAAGGGACCTTCAAATTGCGGAAGTTTGATCTGGTAGGAATTCGACTGCACGTATTAATTCTTTTTTGTTAGTAACGCAAGTAAACAAATTTACAGAACTTTGCGACCGATGTCCAACAAATTAATCAGCTGGCTGCTCTTTGTGCTTCTCTGCCTTATCTGGGGTAGCTCTTTCAAACTAATGAAAGACAGCACCAACGCCCTTACCGGCTCACAGATCGCATCATTACGAATTTTTGCGGCCGCATTAGTTTTGCTGCCTTTTGCTTTGTTGCAATGGAAAAAAATTGAGTCCAACAGGCTTCCGCTGGTTGCTTTCAGTGCCGTAATTGGAAATTTATTGCCTGCTTTTTTATTTGCAATTGCCCTCACCAGAATCGATGGATCATTGGGTGGGATTCTAAATTCTCTCACTCCCATTTGTGTTGTATTAATCGGAGTACTCTTTTACGGAGACAAAATAGCTGGTCAAAAACTAGTTGGCTTGCTGGTAGGTTTTATTGGGCTTGTTCTACTCACACTTGTACCGGTTCTCACAGGTGAACGTTCGATCAGTTTTGAAAATCTCAGTTATCTATTGCTCCCTGTAGCCGCTACTCTACTTTATGGATTCAATGTTAACATGGTCAGCCATCGGTTAAAAGATATTAATCCCATTAATCTGGCTACTGTCTCCGTCTCCTTCATGATCGTTCCTTCCGGACTTTTATTGGGATGGCTAGGATTCTTTTCACTTGATTTCTCCGATACAGCTGTACAGCAAGCTGTCATTTCCACCTCCGCACTTGGCGTTTTGGGTAGTGCATTGGCAACTGTCATCTTTTACTCACTAGTAAGGCGAGCAGGTGGGCTGTTTGCTTCTTTGGTAACGTACGGAATTCCTTTTGTAGCCCTCTTCTGGGGATTTTTAGACCACGAAGCAATTACAGGTTTAGAAATAGGTTGCCTACTTCTGATTCTTGCAGGAGTCTATTTAGCAAATAGTAATTCAATCAAAAAGAAAAGCTAGGCTAATTAAACAGCCATAATTTCTTTTTCCTTAGCTGCCAGATGAGTCTCTACTAGTGTAATGTGCTTGTCCGTTAATTGCTGAACACCCTCTTCGGCGTCTTTGCATATATCCTCACTTAAGCCATTCTTCTGCAACTTTTTTATCTGCTCGATTGCATCTCGACGAATATTACGAATTGCCACTTTACATTGTTCTCCTTCACCCTGGCACTTTTTTACCAACTCCTTTCTTCTTTCCTCCGTCAACGGGGGCATAAATATGCGAATGAGAACGCCATCGTTTTGAGGGGTAACACCCATGTTGGCTGCTATGATAGCTCGCTCAATGGGTTGCACCATATTCTTCTCCCAAGGCTGAATGCTCAACGTGCGGGCATCCATCACGCTAATGTTTGCTACCTGATTAATGGGAACCGGAGCGCCATAATAATCAACGACCAGCCCATCAAACATTTGGGGGTTAGCCTTGCCGGCTCTAATCTTGATTAACTCGGCTTCCAAGTGGCCGATCGCTTTTTTCATGTGATCCTGCGCATGTGCGCTGATCGATTGAACATCATCTGACATAAGCCAAAATTATGAAGTTTTACACACTAATTGCAGGATGGATTTACTATCCCAAAAAGAAATAGGTTTGTAAAAATTTTCACATGGCCACTACAGCTGAATTAAAAAATATTGCCACCCAAATCAGAAGAGATATTGTTCGCATGGTACATGCTGTTAATAGCGGCCATCCTGGTGGATCGTTGGGTTGTGCGGACTACTTTACTGCCCTTTATTTTAAAGTAATGAAGCATAATCCATCTTTTAAGATGGATGCTACCGACGAAGATGTTTTTGTTCTCTCAAACGGACACATCTCACCTGTCTTTTATTCTACCCTTGCACGTAGCGGGTATTTCGATAAAAAAGAATTGGGAACTTTTAGAAAAATCAATAGCCGTTTACAAGGACACCCCGCCACACACGAACATTTACCAGGTATACGCATCGCTTCTGGTTCATTGGGACAAGGATTGAGTGTAGCTGCGGGAGCCGCGCTAACAAAAAAGTTAAACGGGAAAAAAGACCTAGTCTTTTCCTTGCATGGTGATGGAGAATTAAACGAAGGACAAATTTGGGAAGCTGTTTTATTTGCCGCCCATCATAAAGTTGACAATCTCATTGCAACCATAGACTGGAATGGACAACAAATTGATGGTCCCACTGACAAAGTAATGAACCTGGGTGACCTCGAAGCAAAGTTTCGCGCGTTTGACTGGACTGTTCTCCAAATGGACGGTAATGATATAGATGATACCGTTGCAACACTAGAAAAAGCAAAATCAATGACGGGTCAAGGAAAACCAATCGTGATTTTGATGCGTACAGCAATGGGTAAGGGCGTTGACTTTATGGAGGGGACACACGAGTGGCATGGTATTGCTCCCAATGATGAACAACTAGCCCGCGCGTTGGAACAATTACCCGAAACACTGGGCGATTACTAATTTTTATTTAGGATTCTCGAAGTGCAATTGGAGCCTTTGCAGCGCTGGATGCCGGAAACCAAGATGCGACAACAGCAATAAAAAAGACGGTAGCTCCAACCAACAAAAAGTCTTCAACCTTTAGTTGAACGGGGTAGTAGTCGATTAAGAAACTACCTCCTTCTAACGGAATAAAGTGATAGCGTAATTGCAAGGTGGCAAGCGATGCAGCAAGTAACATTCCTATGCCGCCACCGATCCAAGCAAGCAATACACCTTCACCAATAAATATTTTTCTGATTAGTACTTGATCCGCTCCCAGCGCATGTAATACCCGAATATCTTTTTGTTTTTCCAAAACCAGCATGGTCAGTGCTCCAATCATGGTAAACGCTGCTACAACCAAGATCAATGAAAGCACACCGTACACAATCCATTTTTCGGTGCGCATCACTTTATAGAGTGTTTCATTTTGTTCAAATCGGTTTCGTACAAGAATCGATTTGCCCATTACTCTCTCCAACGCAGCACGAACAGCGGATGCATTGGCAGCAGGAGTTACTTTAATTTCAACTCCCGAAGCTTGTGAGGACTGTAGCTGCAATGCTTTTTGCATAAACGCAAGCGAAGTGATTGCGTATTGATCATCAAAATCCTGTTGTATTAAAAACGAAGCCGACGTTTGTGCTGTATCTATCTGAATAGCTGAAGTCCAATCAACTTGCAGCCCTGTTGTTTTTTTAGGCAGATAAATAGACAGAGGAGAAAGGTTACGATCAGCCATTATATTCAAGGCTGACTCAACACCTACTCCCAATACCAATAATGGGAAATCAGCGGAGCCCGTTTCAAAATTACCACTCGTCAAATGCGAGGGCACTCCACTCACTTGCGCATAGTTAGGGTCTACCCCTTTCAAATTGACCATTACCTGGTTTTCACCAGCTTGTAAAAGTGCTTTTTCTTGCAATACAACAGAGGCCGCTTCAACACCTGGAATTTTTTGAATTGCATTGAGCTGATCAGCTGAGATCGTTAGTACTTTACCTGTTTTGGGTGACAGTGCCCAATCTGGATAAAAGGAAGAATAAAGTGATTTAACCATCCCCTCAAATCCATTAAATACACTCAACACCAAAATCAGAGCCATGGTGCCTACTGTAATTCCCAATACAGAAATCCAGGCAATCCAATTGATTGCTTGGGTAGATTTTGGTGCTTTAAAATAACGCCAGGCAAATAAAAACTGCATGAGATTTACTTAAGAGTCCGTCTCATTGTCAGCAGAAGGACCTTTTTCTTCACTGATCTTTTTAAAGAGTTCCTCCATGCGAAACACATGATCTAATGTATCGTCCTTAAAAAATTTCAATACCGGTATGCTCCGAAGTTGATGCCGAACCCTAGCAGCCAATTCTTTTTTGATTTCGTGATGCCGGTCTTCAATTTTACGAAGTGCCGCTTCTGAATCTTTTACTTGAAAAAAACTGAGATAGAATCGAGCTTCTAATAAGTCGGGGGTGACTTTTACAGATGAAATAGACACCATTCCCCCCTCCAGCATATTTAAGCCCAGGCGTTGAAAGATGGTATTCATCTCCTCATTAAGCAGCCCTGCAATTTGTTTCTGTCTTTTACCTTCTTCCATAATTCCTCGTGATGTCCCTGTAAAAGTAGTTACTTTGTCGGGAACCCGTTCATCCGTATGCGTGCTTACTATAGAATTTTTGGTTATTTAGGCTTTTATAAGGGTCGTATCCTGCTCTACGCACTGTTTGTGCTACTCAGTATTTTGTTTTCGATTGTATCCATTGGCATGCTCATGCCTTTTTTACAACTTATTTTTACCGGAGAGGGACCTAGCACAATTTCGCAAAGCAATAATCAGGTTATTGATACACTCAACCACTATCTTGCCGGTTCAATACTACAGAATGGAAAAGTGTATACACTGGGACTGATCTGTATATTAATGATTGTGTTTATTACGGGAAAAAATCTCTTTCTCTATCTAGCTTATTTTGTGCTCAACCCCATCAAGCACGAATTAGTGAATCGTTTGCGCGAAGAAGTGTATGGCAAGGTTTTACAATTACCCGTGGGATATTTTACAGAGCACAAAAAAGGAGACCTGATGAGTCGTATGACAAACGATGTTAATGAAGTGGAGGTTTCACTCATTGGTGCACTCGAGGGATGGATACGTGACCCGCTTACCATTATCATTACACTCGCGGTTTTATTTCTAATCAGCCCTCAACTCACCTTATTCATTTTGCTACTGATTCCAGTGCTAGGCTTAGTAATTGGCCGAATCACCCGATCCTTAAAAAAAATATCTCAAGAGGTTTCTATAAAATTTGGAGAGACTTTATCCGTATTAGACGAAACATTGGGAGGACTTCGCGTTATCAAAGCGTTTGGAATTGAATCAATCCTAACTCAAAAGTTTAAAGAAAGTAATCAACGACTTTTGGAAGCCCGAAACCGTATTGGCTATCGACGTGATTTGGCTTCTCCCCTATCTGAAATCATGGGTATTACTGTATTCACTGCAGTCCTATTTTATGGAGGCCGGCTTGTTTTACAGCAGCAATTACTAGAAGCATCTGCTTTTATCGGTTTTCTCGGTATTTTTTACAATCTGATCAACCCTGCTAAAGCCTTGTCCACTTCGTTTAGCAACATGCGAAAAGGAAGTGCGGCTATTGGTAGAATTGAAGAAATCTTACATGCACCCCTTGTGGTTGAAGACAGTCCTACCGCTGTTGAATTAAAAGGATTTGAACATAGCATTGAATTTAAAAATGTCTCATTTGGCTACGGTGATCAACCCATTGTAAAAAATATTAACCTGATTATTACAAAAGGAAAAACAGTGGCATTAGTAGGGTCTTCTGGTGCCGGCAAATCCACACTCGCTGATCTGTTGCCTCGTTTTCATGATGTAACTGAAGGAGAAATTTTAATTGACGGGAGAAATATTAAAGAATATACCCTCGCTTCGGTTCGCAAGCAGATGAGTATTGTTACACAAGAGCCTATTCTTTTTAATGATACAATCGCAGGTAATATTGCGATGGCAGCACCTGCTACCAGCAACGAAGCGATTGAGAAAGCAGCGCGCACTGCAAATGCGCATGAATTTATTTTACGAAAAGAAGATGGTTATGCTACTAATATCGGAGACAGAGGTAGTAAACTGAGTGGAGGCGAAAGACAACGATTGACGATTGCAAGGGCCGTACTAAAAAATCCGCCTATTCTAATTTTGGACGAAGCCACTTCTTCACTAGATACAGAAAGTGAACGTCTGGTGCAAGAGGCAATCAACAATATGATGCAGCAACGCACCAGCTTAGTAATTGCACACCGGCTGTCTACGATACGTCATGCAGATGAAATCATCGTGCTTCAAAAAGGTTGTATCGTTGAAAGAGGAAGACACGAAGAACTCATTGCGCAAAATGGCTTCTATAAAAAACTAGTAGAACTTCAGGAAGTTCGTTAGTGCGTACGCAGCGCTTCGCGCGCAATCACCAATTTTTGAATTTCACTGGTTCCCTCCCCAATCGTACACAACTTAGCATCACGATAAAACTTCTCTACCGGAAAATCTTTTGTATATCCGTAACCACCAAAAATCTGAATAGCATCAGTAGCCACACGAACAGCTACCTCACTGGCATAATACTTAGCCATGGCGGCTTCTTTTGTCATTGGCAAATGCTGGTCTTTTAGGTAACAAGCTTGATCAATCAACAGTTCTGCAGCCTCAATTTCAGTTGCCATATCGGCCAACTTAAATGCAATAGCCTGAAAACTTGCAATCGGTTTATCAAACTGTTGTCTTTCCTGGGCATATTTTTTTGCGGCTTCGTAGGCACCTTTTGCAATTCCTAGTGAAAGTGCAGCAATAGAGATACGCCCTCCATCCAGTATTTTCATTGCTTGTTTAAACCCGTCACCCACTTCACCTAAGCGGTTAGCATCTGAAATTTCACAATTTTCAAAAATCAATTCGGCCGTTTCACTGGCACGCATACCGAGTTTATTTTCTTTTTTACCCGCCGAAAATCCTTTGGCATTTCTCTCTACGATAAATGCAGTTGCATTATTTTTCGCACGCGGCTCTCCCGTGCGACAAAGCACAACAGCAATTTCTGCTGATATCCCATGCGTGATCCAATTTTTGGTGCCATTCAATACCCAATTTCCTGCAGCATTTTTGGTAGCGGTGCATTGCATATTACCAGCATCACTGCCTGTATTTGCTTCGGTCAATCCCCAAGCCCCGATCCATTCTCCACTGGCCAATTTAGGCAACCACTTCTTTTTTTGCTCTTCATTTCCAAATCCAAGTAGATGCCCTGTACAAAGTGAATTATGAGCAGCTACGCTCAATCCAAATGCACCACACACTTTTGAAATTTCTTCTACCACAACTTTATATTCGGCATACGTCAATCCAGCGCCACCGTATTGTTCAGGTACTAATACACCCATCATCCCCAGCTTGCCTAATTCTTGCAGGGTTTGCTTGGGAAAAAATTGTTTTTCGTCCCATTCCATTAAATTGGGTGTGATCTGTGTTTTTGCAAATTCACGAGCTGCTTCAGCCACTTGTTTAGTTAAATCGTTCTGCTCAAAATTCATATGCGTTTTTTTAATAGAGATGCCACCCTAATGAGAGTGGCATTCTTTATATACTATCAAGCAATTGCCAGAGGCCGGTGCTAAGTTAGGGAGGAAATTTATAAAACTAACACTTGTTAGTGTAATTTTTTTTGACTTATTCGGCACGCAACACCAACCCATCCCAAGCCAGATGAATATGCTCGGGCAATTCGGACTCCACTTCAGCATGGAGGCCCAATTGGTGGGAGATATGTGTTAAATACCCAGTGGGCACTTTTAATTGATCGATCATCTCGAGCGCCTGCTCTAATGTAAAATGAGAAAGATGCTCTTGCTTTCGAAGTGCGTTTAACACCAACACCTTGCTTCCCCTAATTTTTTGTTGCTGATCCTCGTCAATGCGGTTAGCGTCGGTGATATAAGTAAAGCTTCCAAAACGAAAACCCAACACGGGCATACGATGATGCCAAACCTGAATGGGTTGAACAGGTATATCCCCCACCCAAAAAATTTCTTCGGTGATAGTATGAAGGTTTAATTCAGGAATACCTGGGTAACGTGTATCGGAGAATGCATAATAAAAATCACGACGAAGCGCCTCTTCGGTGAGTGAATCGGCATAGACAGCCATTGGTTTTTTACTGAAATAATTAAATGCCCGAATATCATCCAATCCGGCCAAGTGATCTTTATGCGGATGCGTAAAAATGACAGCGTCCAACTGTTTTACTTTTTGTCGTAGCATTTGATACCTGAAATCAGGTCCAGTGTCAACCACTAATCGCGTGGTGGCAGACTCAACCATTATACTGGAGCGAAGCCTTTTGTCTAGTGAGTTTTGAGAAAGACAGACTACACAATCGCAACCAATCATTGGCACACCACCACTGGTTCCTGTCCCCAAAAAAGTAATTTGAAGTGGTGGACAAAGCATAAAATTTACTCTGCTTTTTCGGAGCTCTCTAAACGCGCCAGCACTTCTTGGTGCAAACGAGCCGATTCTTCGGAGAGCATTCCTGGATCAATTTGTAATTGAGGAATCAAATCAATAAGTGTGTTAATGCGGCCCTCGGTAGCTAAAAATTTATTGAGTACGACTACTTTTTTAGATTCCAAAATACAATAACCACTTTGAAATGTGCCTCGCTCATAGCGAAGTACATAACCAGCTTGTTCGGGAATGGCCTCTAATTTATCGAGTGTTGTTTGGGTATATTTCATATCGGTGGTGCGAATGTAACATTCAAAATGCGTTTAGCAAACCAATTATTTTGACTGAAAAGTAATCACCGGCACAATCATCTCCTCTAAACTAACACCCCCATGCTGAAAGGTGTTTCTGTAGTAATTAGCGTAGTGGTTATAATTGTTCGGATAACATAAAAAATGATCCCCCTTGGCAAAAATGAAAGAGGAATTGATAGTGGGGCTGGGCAAACCCGCCTGCCGGGGATCGCGGTAGGCTAGTACCTCTCGTGGTTCATATTGCAGATTTCTGCCATGCTTGTAGCGTAAATTAGTAGTAGTTTGTTTATCGCCTATTACCCGACAGGGTGTCTTTACACGGACACTCCCATGATCAGTTGCTAAAACCAACGTGAGCGGCTTGTCTGCAATTTTGCGTAGTGCCTGATGCAGTGGCGAATGTTCAAACCAAGAACGGGTCACACTTCGATAACTCTTTTCATCCCCTGCCAGTTCTTTCAACACTTCCATTTCCGTGCGCGCATGACTGAGCATATCCACAAAATTGTAGACAATCACATTCAGGTCATTTCCTAATAAATTATGAATATCCTGTTGCAAGGCTTGACCAGACTGATTATTCAAAACCTTGGTATAAGAAAAACGAAGATCTCCCAATCCGGCTTTCTTTAGTTGCTGACGAAGCAATTCTTCTTCGTGCAGATTTTTACCCCCCTCTTCCTCATCATTTTTCCAAAGATCAGGGTAGGCTTTTTCCATCTCTACTGGTAACAATCCTGAGAAAATGGCATTGCGGGCATATTGCGTAGCCGTAGGAAGAATGCTATAGAAACTATCCTCCTCTGTTAATCGAAAACTTTCAGACAGCACCGGCTCTATCGCCTTCCATTGATCAAATCGAAGATTATCGATCAATACAAAAAACAATGGTGTTCCTTTTTTTAATAGCGGAAACACTTTTGTTTGCAGCAAAGTTTGACTCATCACGGGTGCCTTGGATCTGTCACCCACTAACCAAGACGAATAATTTTTTGAAATAAACTTGAAGAACTCTGTATTGGCTTCTGATTTTTGGGTCTGCAAAACTTCTTCCATTTCCGGACTGTCCGTTCGCTGCATTTCTAATTCCCAATAAACAAGTTTTTTATAAATGTCTCGCCATTCTTTGTGATCCGGATCGCTATTAAGTGCGGTAAAAAGATGACGGAACTGTTGTTGATAAGCCGATGTAGTTTTTTCTGCCACCAAGCGTTTATTGTCAATGATTTTTTTCAAACTCAGCCACACCTGATTCGGGTTTACCGGCTTGATCAAGTAATCGCTGATTTGCGAACCGATGGCATCATCCATCAAGTTCTCCGTTTCATTTTTTGTAATCAGCACCACCGGAATGGAGCGGTTGATCTCTTTGATTTTCGCAAGCGTTTCCAAGCCAGTTATCCCAGGCATACTCTCATCAATCAGCACTACATCCACCGAATTTTCACGCACATAATCGATTGCTTCAAATCCGTTGGTGAAGGTTTGAACTGCATAACCCTTGTTTTCCAAAAAAAGCTGCTGGGAGCGCAAACTCTCTATTTCGTCATCTACCCATATGATTTTTGCCATTGCCATAGACCAAATTTAGCTTTTTAAAGATGGCCTTCGTATTTTTACAGGCTCACTTGTTAGCTTTAACAATATGAACGCAAAATCGGCCACCCGCAAAATCATCAACGATCCTGTTTATGGATTTATTACCATAGACCACCCAACGGTGCTGGCTATTATTTCACACCCATACTATCAGCGACTTCGAAATATTCACCAAATGGCATTTGCACACCTGGTTTATCCAGGCGCAATGCATTCACGTTTACACCATTCGCTGGGCGCCTACCATTTGATGGGAATTGCACTTTCAGAACTCAAAAGTAAAGGGGTCGTCATCAGCGAAGAAGAGGAATTAGGAGCTCGACTTGCCATTTTGCTTCACGATTGTGGACATGGCCCTTTTTCGCATGCACTAGAAAAAGAATTAATCCCGGGCGTACATCATGAACAGCTATCGCTGTTGATCATGGAGAAATTAAATGAAGAATTTCAGGGAAAACTCACCACAGCAATTGAGATTTTTACAAACCGGTACCCAAAAAAATTCCTTCATCAACTTATTTCAGGTCAACTGGATGTGGACCGAATGGACTATTTGAATCGGGATAGTTTTTTTACAGGAGTAGCCGAAGGGGTCATTGGATATGACCGGATTTTAAAAATGTTAACGGTCCACCAAGATCAACTCATGGTGGAGGAGAAAGCTATTTTTTCTATTGAGAAATTTTTGATCAGCCGTCGACTTATGTACTGGCAGGTCTACTTACATAAAACGGTTGTAAGCGCAGAAATGACTTTGGTCCATGCGCTTCGCAGAGCTCATCAATTAATTGCAGCAGGCCAAACCGTTGAAGCTGCCACCACGGCGCTCAACTTTTTTTTACAAAATAAAGCAGCAGCCGCCAACATCAAGCAGCATTTGGACCTGTTTTGCCGTCTTGATGATCACGATGTCATGGCCAGCATAAAAAACTGGTGTCAACATCCTGACCCTGTATTATCAGAATTAAGCCGCTTGATTGTGAATCGTCAATTATTAAAAATTCGTTTTACCAAAGAAGCTGTTGCTTCCTCAACTATAAACACGTTACGTAAAGAAACCGCATCACGGTTGGGAATATCCGAAGAAGAAGCAGCCTATTTTGTTTTTACTGGAGAGGCCTGCAACACTACCTACAATCCCAATGACGAACGGATCCATATTTTATTTAAAAACGGAGATGTAAAAGATATTTCTGAAGTTGATAATGCACTGATCAATCATGGCAGTAGCAAAGCATATGGAGAAATAAAAAAACATTTCATTTGTCAACCCGGAAATAATTGAATCAACACCACTTGTATGATGCAGTTTACCGCCACACAAATCGCACAGCTTATCCAGGGAAAAGTAGAAGGAGACCCCGGGTCGGTGGTACATGCATTTGGTAAAATTGAAGAAGCTGTTGCTGGACAACTCTCCTTTTTAGCCAACCCCAAATACGAAGAACATCTATACCGCACGCAGGCAAGTGTAGTTATTGTGAGCGATCAATTTCAGCCTCGCGAAAAAGTAAATTCTACACTAATTCGTGTACCCGATGCTTATTCTGCATTTGCAACACTGCTTACTAAATATCAAGAATTACGCACGCAACAGTTAATTGGAATTGAACAACCGAGTTTTATTGCCCCCTCTGCAACTATTGCAACGGGCACCTATATTGGAGCGTTTAGTTATATCGGAGAAAA